>RZYE01000090.1 GCA_009930425.1 Actinomycetota bacterium
TCGTCCTCCACGGCGACGGCCTGTGGAGGTGGACGGACAACAGCACCGGGAAGTCGAACGTCGGGCTGCTGAGCAGCAGGGAACTCGCGGCCGTCACGGACGCCCTCGCCGCCACCCGGATCACCGAGGGCCCACCGTTCGAGGACATCTGCCCCATCGCCTACGACGGCATGGAGGTCACCTATGGCGTGCCAGAGGGTTCCGTCTCGAACTGCGACCTGCTCGTGGACGTGTCGGACCCGCTCGTGGAGATCCTGGACGACCTGGCTGCGGAGGCACGCCGCGGGAGCTGAGACGTGGCCGCGGTCAGGCAGGCAACGCGGTCAGGCAGGCAACGGGCCGGGGTGAGTGATCACCCCGGCCCGCTGCCGTGTCAGCGAATAGTCGCGTGTTGGCGAATAGTCGCGTGTCAGCGAGTCGTCAGTCGGTGAGGCAGTCCTGCGCCTGGACCCGGTCGCCCTGGCGAGCCTGGCCACCGGCCCGCTGGCCGGCCTGCGCACCCGCGCCGGCGCCCTCACCCTGGCGGGCGTTCTGGCCCGCGCCTTTCTCCTGGAACCACTGCAGGGCCTCGGGGTTGTCGGCGAGCTGGGCCTCGACCTGCTCCCGGTACTGCTCGCGGTACTGGGCCGCCTCGGCCTGCCGCGCGTCACGCGTGTCCGGGTCCTGAGCGGTCCGGTGCTCCGCGCGGAGCTGGGTGGCCTCGGCCTGGCGCGCCTCACGCAGCGCCTGCAGCTCCGGCGACTCGAAGGCCGCCCGGACCTCGGCCGGCATGTCGCAGTCACCCGGGGTCCAGGTGGTGGTGTCGTCATCCGCGGCGTATGCGCCGATCGGGAGCCCCATCGCGAGGACGAGGGCGCCTGCCGCCAGACCGCGCTTCATGTTCTTCCGCATCTCTTCTTCTCCTGTCTCAGTGCCGGGCACCTCCCGGCTTGATACTGAGCAGTCTTGGCGGCGTGTGTGAAGCATCATCGGGGGTGGGGATGAAGAGTTCGTGAAGGCTGCCGACGTCGATCCGGTGCGTCAATCCAGCCCGTCCCGCGTGGGCGTGTGTCTGGCTTGACCCGGTGCCCACGCGCGTACACCGAACGATCCCGCGGGCCTCGCGCAGCTCGAACCCTCACCCACTGGCGTACGAAGGACGAGAATGCGGCGAGATCCGAGTTCAGGGCCGCCTCAACATCCGTTACCCCATTGATGGGGAGATTCCTTTGCCTCGGCGGAACACAAACTTCCCCATCAATGGGGTAACAGGCGTTGAGGGCCCCCTGCGCCGCCGGAAAGCACCGGATCGCGCCGCAGAACGCCCGCCCAGACGCGCCTACCACCCCGCGGAAGTGCGACAAGACCCGCACGAGCCCGAGACGCGGCCTCCGTCGCCACGGCCAACGCGAAACGGAGGCTCCGTTCTCACCGCCCGGCCGCAAATGGAGCCTCCGAACGATCTCGGAGGCCCGAAACCACGCCTCCCAGGTCATATGGAGGCTCCATTTTCGCGGCAACGGCCAAACGGAGGCTCCATTTGCGCGGCGGCGCACGGCAACGGCCCCAACAGCGTGCGCAGAACGATCCCGCGGGGTCTGCGCGCTTCTACGGCACCCTCCGCGGCCTCGCTGGCAGCGGCGAGCCCACTATCGCCGTCGCGCGCCCTTCGCGCCGCCGGCGCCGCCCCCACCCAGGGTCATGGACGCGCCGAGCAGGAAGCCGAAGTCGTACCAGCCGCCGGTGTTGTTCACCTCGTAGATGCTGACAGTGTCCGTGAACAGGGAGACCACGAACGCCACCGGCGCGATGAGCCCGTGCCACAGCCCGAGCCAGAAGCCCGCCGCGTCCACCCCACCTGCCGCCGTGTTCGGACCCGCCGCGCAGGCGGCCAGACCCCCGATCACCAGCACGAGCACGATCGCGGCACCCATCGCACGCCCACCCGGCGCAACCTTCCTCATCCCCCCAGCGTGGCACCGCGCCCGCGCTACCGTGGGGTGATGGCGCTCGCCGTCTGCCTCCTCTTCGACCGCGCCGGCGACCGCGCGGTCCGCGGACTCTGGAGCCGGCTCGAGGCCGAGGGTGTGCCCACGCTGTTGTCGCTCACGCATGGCCGTCACCGCGCGCACCTGTCCTATGCGGTCGCGCTCGCCTGGGACCTGGACTTCGTCCACGACGCCGTCTCCGCCCTCCCCGACTCCGGCCCCGTCACCCTCGCCGTCCACGGCACGCTGTTCTTCCCCCGCGGACGGGCCGCCCTGGCAGCATCGGTGACGGCCGACGTCGCCGCGCGCCAGGACCGGGTGGCGCGCGCCGTCGTCGGGACGGGGTCGATGCTGCACCACCACTACGAGCCGGGACAGTGGGTGCCGCACGTCTCCGCCGCGACCCGGGTGAAGCGGTCCCAACTGGGGACGGTGGCCCGACTCGTCCACGACATCCTCCCGCTGACCCTCCACGCGGAGTCCGCGGCCCTCATCGACTCCGGCACCGGCGAGATCTGGCCGCTGGCGACCATCCCATAGGGCCACCGGGTGGGGCCCCGGTGCGGGGCCCATGGTGGGACCAACGGCCGCGCCATGGGTCCGAGGGCCCACGGCACGTCCCGCCCTCGACGGTTGAATGTCCCCACAGGTCCGGGCCGGGCAGGGGTGCCCGGCCGCCAGACGCAAGGAGGGCCCATGCTCCGCACCATCCGCCGCGCCGCCGCGCTCGTCACGCTCGCCCTCCTCGCTGGGTGCACGACGACGGCGCCCGCGCCGGACGCGACGTCGTCGCCGGCCGGGGCCACGAGTTCCGCAACGACGGCGGCCGCCGAGCCGGCCACCATCCGCATCGCCTCGCTCAAGGGCCCCACCACGATGGGGATGGTGAGGCTCATGGCGGACGCCGAGGCCGGCGAGACCACGCACGACTACCAGGTGACCATGTACGGCACGGCGGATGAGGTGGTTCCGCTCGTGGTGCAGGGAGAGGTTGACATCGCGCTGGTCCCCGCGAACCTCGCGGCCGTGCTGTACAACCGCACCGAGGGCGCCGTGCAGGTGGCGGCGATCAACACCCTCGGCGTGCTCTACGTGGTGGAGACGGGCGAGACCATCTCCTCCGTGGCCGACCTCGCCGGCCGCACCGTCTACTCCACCGGCAAGGGCACCTCGCCCGAGTACGTCCTGAACCACATCCTCACGGAGAACGGCCTGGACCCGGCCACGGACCTCACGGTGGAGTTCCGGAGCGAGGCCACCGAGCTGGCGGTGCTGCTGGCAGAGGCGGACGACGCCGTCGCCGTCCTCCCGCAGCCCTACGTCACCATTGTGCAGAGCCAGAACCCGGAGGTCCGGGTGGCCCTGTCCCTCACCGACGAGTGGGACACGATCAGCCCTGAGAGCGGGCTCGTGACCGGGGTGCTGCTGGTCCGCCGCGACTTCGCGGAGGCCAACGACGCCGCGCTGGCGGACTTCCTCACCGACTACCAGGCCTCCACCGCGTGGACCAACGAGAACGTCCCCGAGGCCGCCGAACTCGTTGCGGGCTACGGGATCGTCCCCGCCGCCCCCATCGCGGAGAAGGCCATCCCGCTCTCCAACATCACCTTCATCGACGGCGAGAAGATGCGCTCCACGCTCGGTGGCTACCTCGAGGTGCTGTTCGCCGCCAACCCGGAGTCCGTGGGGGGTGCCCTGCCCGGCGATGACTTCTACCGGTGAGGAGACCCGCCCCACGCCCGCCCGACGCCTCGGGCCGGGTGGCGGAGTCGCGACCGGCCGGGTGGTCATCGCGGTCCTTTTCTGGCTGGCGGTCTGGCAGGTGGCCAGCATGGCCATCGCCCAGGACCTGCTCCTCGTCTCCCCGGTGGACGTCCTCGCCACGCTGCTGACGCAGGTGCAGACGGCACCGTTCTGGTCCTCGGTGGCCTACTCGTTCGTCCGCATCGTGGGAGGATTCCTGCTCGCGCTGGGCGCGGGGACGCTCCTGGCGGGCCTCGCCGGGCACAGCGCGGTGGCACGCACGCTGCTTGCCCCGCTCGTGCTCGTCATCAAGTCCGTGCCGGTGGTCAGCTTCATCATCCTGGTGCTGATCTGGGCGTCGAGTGGCAGCCTGTCCGTGGTCATCAGCTTCCTCATCGCCCTGCCGGTGGTGTACACCAACGTGCTCGAGGGCATCGACCAGCGGGACGCGAAGCTCCTCGAGATGGCCCACGTGTTCCGGATCCCCCCATGGCGGCGGTGGCGCGCCATCGACGTCCCCGCCGTCCTTCCCTACCTGCAGTCCGGTTCGCGCATCGCGATCGGGCTGGCGTGGAAGAGCGGCGTGGCCGCAGAGGTCATCGGACTGCCCCAGGGCAGCATCGGGGAGCAGCTGTACCAGTCGAAGATCTTTCTCTCCACCGCCGAGTTGTTCAGCTGGACCCTGGTGATCGTGCTGCTCGCCTTCGCCTTCGAGCGCGCCTTCCTGTTCGCCCTGCGGGTGGCCTCGGACCGGGTCCGGGACTGGGGCGAGTGATGGAGGTCCGCCGGCTCACCAAGCGCTTCGGGACGAATCTCGTCCTCGACAACCTCGACCTCACCCTCCCCGACGGCGTCACCACCGTCCTCATGGGGCCCTCCGGCTCCGGCAAGACCACCCTCGCGAACGTGCTGCTGGGGCTGCTGCACCCGGACGGCGGCACCGTCGCCGGCCTCGACGGCGCCCGCTTCGCCGCCGTCTTCCAGGAGGACCGGCTGTGCGAGGGCCTCACCGCGCCCGCCAATGTCCGGCTCGTCCTCCACGACGACGGCGCGCACCACCGTTCGCGCGACGCGGTGCGGGCCGAGCTGGCCGCCGTCGGGCTGACGGACGAGGACCTGGCAAAGCCGGTGTCCCAGCTCTCCGGGGGACAGCGCCGCCGCGTGGCAATCGTGCGGGCCATGATGGCGAACGCGGATCTGACCGTCCTCGACGAGCCGTTCAAGGGGCTGGACGAGGCCACGAAGGACCGTGTGCTCGCCTACGTGCGGGACCGGCTCGCCGGACGCACCGCACTGGTCATCACGCACGATCCGGCGGAGGCCGCGAGGTTCGACGGCCCGCGCGTGACCCTGTCCCGCTGATCAGGGCGTGGTCCGCCACTCCTCGACGGCGGCCCGCATCTCGGCCTTCGCCGCCGCCGAGACGAAGGACGCCTCCACGGAGTTGAGGGCGAGGGCGGCGAGGTCCTCGCGCCCGAGTCCGAACTGGGTGGCGAGCGCCGCGTAGTTGTCGTCCACGTAGCCGCCGAAGTAGGCCGGGTCGTCGGAGTTGACCGTGACGAGCAGCCCGCGCGACGCCATCTCCATGAGCGGGTGCGCCGCGAGGGAGTCCACCGCGCGCAGCCGCACGTTGGACAGCGGGCAGACGGTGAGCGGGACGCGTTCCTCCGCCAGCCTCGCCATCAGCCGCGGGTCCTCGATGCAGCGGATGCCATGGTCGATGCGCTCTGCGCCCAGCAGGTCCAGGGCCCCGGTGATGTACTCCGGCGGGCCCTCCTCCCCGGCGTGGGCGACCCGATGGAGACCGAGGGCGCGGGCACGGTCGAACACGTCCCTGAACAGGGCGGGCGGGAAGCCCACCTCCGCGGAGTCCAACCCGACCCCGATGATCGGAGCGTCCACGGCGAGCAACTCGTCCAGCACGGCGTCCGCCTCGGCCGCGGGCCTGTCCCGCAGGAAGGCCGCGATCAGGCCGGAGGTGACGCCGAGCTCGCGTTCGCCGTCGGCCAGTCCGGCCGCGATGCCCTCCACCACCGCCCCGAGGGGGATACCTCGTCCGACGTGCGCCTGCGGGTCGAACATGATCTCGGCATGCATCACCCCGCCGGCGGCAGCGCGGCGGAGGTACGCGCGGGTGAGCTCGGCGAAGTCCTCCGCGTCCTTGAGGACGGCCACGTTCTCGTAGTAGAGCGCGAGGAAGGAGGCCAGGTCGGTGAAGTCGTAGCGGCTCCGGAGCGCGGCCTCCTCCGGGACGGGCATCCCGTGCCTCTCCGCCAACTGGAGCACGGTGGGCACCTCGAGCGTGCCCTCCAGGTGCAGGTGGAGCTCCGCGCAGGGCGGGGTGGGACGGGAGGCGGCGGACAGTGCTGACATGCTCGCCATCGTCTCACCGTCCGGGCCGGACCACACGGCGAACGTCCCCGTTCAGCGCCGCGATGACCCGGTCCAGGACGGGGAAGGACACCCCTGCGCCCATGAGGACGAAGGACCGCAGCGGCAGGCCCGCGAGCACCGCCTCCACCAGGTCCTCCACGCCCTCGGTGTCCTCGGCGGAGAACTGCCGCGCCAGCAGCCGCCGCAGCATCGCGACCAGGGCGCGTCCCGACAGGCTCGCGGACAGGTCCGCCGGCGTGGACGTGCGCGTGAAGGGCCGCCGGGGCGCCGGCGTCGGGACGGGGCGGCCGAGCAGCGCCGCGAACTCGGCGTCGGTGGCCACGGGGCCGGCGGTGACGGGGACGGGCGTGACCGCGTCGTCGGACTCGAGCAGCACCACGGCGGACCCGCGGATGTCCACGGAGGACGCGCCCACGAGCACCTCGAACTCGCCGGCCTCCAGCAACCAGTCGCCGGCGGCCACGTCCCAGTAGGTGAACGCGCGCCGGTCCAGCGGCACCTCCACCCGAGCCGTCTCGCCGGGCTCCAGCCACGCCTTCGCGAAGCCCTGCAACTCCTTGGCCGGGCGGGGCACGCGCGCGAGCACGTCCCGCACGTACACCTGCACCACCTCGCTGCCGGCCCGCGTGCCGGTGTTGGTGACGTCCACGGCCACGGTGAGGTCGGACTCCTCCCCCGAGACCTCCACCTCGCCCCACGAGAACGCCGTGTAGGACAGCCCGTGCCCGAACGCGAACCGTGCGGGTACGTCCCAAGTGTCGTGGAACCGGTAGCCGACGTTCAGCCCCTCGCGGTACTCCACCTGCTTCGGGTGGCCGGGGAAGTTGCGATCGGCGGGGAGGTCCGTGACGGCGAACGGGATGCTCTCCGCCAGCCGGCCGCCCGGCTCCGCGTGCCCCAGCAGCACGTCGGCAAGCGCCGACCCACCCGCCTGCCCGCCGAGGTACGCCTCCACGAGCGCCGCCGGGCGACCCGCCCACGGCAGGTTCACCGTGCCTCCGTTCACCACGACGACGGCGGTGCGCGGGTTCGCGGCCAGCACCACCTCCACGAGCTGGTCCATCCCGGCCGGCAGGCTCCAGTCCGCGCGGTCCCGGGCCTCGGACTCGGCCCGGTCTGGCAGCCCCACCACGAGCACCACCCGGTCCGCGGCGTGGGCCACGGCGGCCGCCTCGGCGAGCAGGGCGGGCGTGGTGGCGCCGGTGGCGGGGTCGTAGCCGCGGGCGTGGGAGACGCCGTCGTGGGCCGCGGTGAGCGCGGTGAGCAGGTCGTCGAGCCGGGTCGGGTTCACCTTCGAACTCCCGGCGCCCTGGTAGCGGGGCTCGGCCGCGAACGCGCCGACGACGGCGAGCGTGCCGTCCGCAGGCAGTGGCAGCAGCCCGTCGTTGGTGAGCAGCACGGT
>RZYE01000471.1 GCA_009930425.1 Actinomycetota bacterium
CGGACACCGGCAACGGTGGTGACGGCGGCGGCGAAGCCACCGGCACCGAGACCGGCGACACCACCGCCCCCAGCGCGGTGTCCATCGGTTGGAACCAGACCTTCTACGAGTACAACTCGGACAGCGCGACCGGCAACGCCACCGCGAACAACAACGTCCTGTACTTCATGAAGAGCGGCTTCAACTACTACGACGGTGACCTGAACCTCGTCCAGGACGAGTCCTTCGGCACCTACGAGAAGACCTCGGACGACCCGCTGACCGTGACCTACACCATCAACGAGGGCGTCAACTGGTCCGACGGCACCCCCGTCACGGCGGCCGACGTGCTGCTCGCATGGGGCGCACTCTCGGGCAACTTCAACACGGTGGAGGCCGAGGTCGACCCGGAGACCGGTGAGGTCACCAACCAGGAGGCCGTCGACGAGGGCGTGTACTTCAACTTCACGTCCGACAGCGTCGGACTGATCGAGGAGTTCCCGGAGATCTCCGAGGACGGCAAGTCGATCACGGTCGTGTACTCCAAGCCGTTCGGTGACTGGGAGGTCAACCTCGGCATCGGCGTTCCCGCCCACGTCGTGGCGATGCACGCCCTCGAGATGGACGACGCCGCAGAGGCCACCCAGGCCCTCGTCGACGCGTTCGAGAACAACGACGCCGAGGCCCTGCGCCCCATCTCGCAGTTCTGGAACACCGGCTTCGCCTTCGGGGACACCCTTCCCGAGGACGAGTCCCTGTACCTGTCCAACGGCCCCTACCTGATGGTGGATTACGTCAAGGACCAGTACGTCACCCTCGAGAAGAACCCGGACTACACCGGCGACATGGTGCCCTCGATCGACCAGGTCACCTTCCGCTACAACGAGGACCCGATGGCCATGGTCCAGGCGCTGGCCAACGGCGAGGTCAACCTGATCTCCCCGCAGTCCACCGCGGACGTCCTCGCGGCCGTCGAGGGCCTGGGTGAGGGCTTCGACTTCGTGACGGCCGAGGAGGCCACCTACGAGCACGTCGACCTGGCCGTCGCCAACGGCGGCCCGTTCGACCCCGCCACCTACGGCGGCGACGCCGAGAAGGCCAAGCTGGTCCGCCAGGCGTTCCTCCACCTGATCCCGCGCAACGAGATCGTCGAGAAGCTCATCGTTCCGCTCAACCCGAACGCGATCGTGCGCAACTCGTACACCGCCATCACCGGTTCGCCGATGTATGACGCGATCGTCGCGGCGAACGGCATGGCCGACGCCTATGCCGAGGTCGACGTCGAGGCCGCCACCGCCCTCATCGAGCAGGCCGGCGTGGAGACCCCGATCGACGTGCGCATGCTCTTCGGTAAGTCGAACGTGCGCCGCCAGAACGAGTTCACGCTGATCAAGGACTCCGCGGACTCCTCCGGGCTGTTCAACATGGTCGACGCCTCCTCCGACGAGTGGGGCACCCTGCTGTCCGACACCTCGGTCTACGACGCGGCGCTCTTCGGCTGGCAGTCCACCTCGACCGCCGTGACGGAGTCCGACGCGAACTTCCGCACCGGCGG
>RZYE01000091.1 GCA_009930425.1 Actinomycetota bacterium
CAGCATCCGCCAGGCGGTGAGCCAGGCCGTGGGCAGGCACGCCGCGTGTTCGGCGCTGAGGAGGGGGCTGCGCTCCACCAGGTTCCCGGCGGGCACCCAGACGTGCTCGGCGAAGGTGCCGTGGTGCCGCTCCGACAGGAGGGTCCGCCGGGGGTGCAGCGTCTCGTCCTCCACGCCGTCGCCGCCCTCGCCGGGGGTGAGGACCGCGTGGACGATGACGGGCCGGCCGTGCTCGTCGGTGCCGGCGGCGTCGGTGCCGAGCACCATGGGGAGCCGGTCCGCCGGGAGCCCCACCCCGCGCAGCGACCACACGTCGTGGTGGTTGACGGAGACCGCCTCCACGTCCACCCGCACCCATCCGCGTGGGGGTTCCACCGCGAGGTCCCCGAGCCGGAGACCCGCCAGCGGATCGGCGGCATGGAACTCCTCGACCCAGGCACAGCGCATGGGTCGAGCCTAGGAGCGGGAAACGGAACGGGCCACCCCGAGGGGTGGCCCGTCATCGTGTCTGCTCAGGCGTTGGGGCGCTTGCCGTGGTTCGCGGCGTTGCCCTTGCGACCCTGGCGCTTCCGACCGCGCTTGCTCATGGTGTGCTCCTTCCGGGAGCGTCTCGTCAGTTCCGGACGCCCCATCCTAGCCGGTGGCACGTCAGAACTCAGAACGGCCCTGGGCCCGCAGCACCGTGATCTGCGTGATCACCCGGGTGCGCAGGGACTCCGGGGCGTGCTCCACGCAGGAGCGGCGGATGAGGGTGCGGATGTGCTCCTCGGCGTCGGCGAGTTCGGAGCAGTGGGGGCACCCCTCGAGGTGGCGGCGCAGCCGGGCGCACTCGGCGCCCTCGAGTTCGGCGTCGAAGAGCTGGAAGAGGTGCGACACCAGGTCGTCGCAGCCGCAGTCGTCCGTCATCTCGCCTCCTTCATGCCGAGCTCGCGCGCGTAGTCGGTGAGGGCCTCCCGGAGCTGGCGGCGGCCCCGGTGGAGCCGGGACATCACGGTCCCGACCGGGGTCCCCATGATCTCGGCGATCTCCTTGTAGGCGAACCCCTCGACGTCCGCGAGGTACACCACCATCCGGAAGTCGTCGGGCAGGGCCGCGAGCGCATCCTTCACGGTGGAGTCGGGCAGGCTGTCGAGGGCCTCCATCTCCGCCGAGCGCAGCCCGGTGGAGCTGTGCGACTCGGCGCTGTGGAGCTGCCAGTCCTCGATGGTGTCCCCGTCCGAGCGCAGCGGCTCGCGCTGGGCCTTCCGGTAGTTGTTGATGAACGTGTTGGTGAGGATCCGGTACAGCCAGGCCTTGAGGTTGGTGCCCTGGGTGAACTGGTGGAAGGCGGCGAACGCCTTGGCGTAGGTCTCCTGCACCAGGTCCTCCGCGTCCGCGGGGTTGCGCGTCATGCGCAGGGCGGCGCCGTAGAGCTGGTCGAGGTAGGGCAGGGCCTGGATCTCGAACAGGTCCTGGAGGTCCAGGTCGAGCTCGTCATCATGTCGGGAGTCCATCACCCACGAGCCTAGCCGCTCCCCGTGCCACGGCGCGTCCGGCGGCGCGAGGGGCAGGGTCAGGGTGATCACATCGGAGAGAACGCATCGGGGGCCGGGAAGATTCCGCACCCCGGCACGCGGTACCGCTGGCGGGGCGTCCCCGGCTGCGCCCACAATGGAGCATGAGCCTCACACGACTGATCGCCCGACCGATGCTCGCCGCCTACTTCGTCGCCGACGGCCTCGACGCCGTCCGCGCCCCCGAGGCCCACGTCGCCCGGTTCCGCAAGGTGCAGCCGCTCCTGGAGCGCGCGGGGGTGCCGCCGGTGCTCAGCTCCGACGCCACGATGCTCGCACGGGCCTCCGGTGCGGTGAGCGCCATCGCGGGCCTGTGCCTCGCCACGGGGCGGAAGCCCCGCACCGCCGCCCTCACCCTCGCCGTTCTCAACATCCCCGTGACCGTGGTCAACAACCCGTTCTGGGAGGCCGACGGCGAGGAGCGCAAGGAGCGTCTGAAGGGCATGATGCGGGGCCTCGGACTCGGCGGCGGCCTCCTGCTCGCCGCGGCCGACCGCGACGGCAAGCCCTCCCTCGGCTGGCGCTACCACAACTTCCTCGAGCACCGCGCCGACCTGCGGGACACGAAGTCCACCCTCAAGGACCGCTACGCGTCCGCGTGAGGGACACGGGCACTGACGACCACCGGGTCCGGATCCGTCCCGGCCGCGGGTCCCGGCCGCGCACCAAGAACCGTCCGGACCACAGCGGAGCACCCCGCGGCCGGGTGATGGCCGTGGACCGGGGCCGGTACGCCGTCGCCACCGACGACGGCGTGGACGTCACCGCCGTCACGGCGCGTGAGCTCGGCCGGGGGGCTGTCGTCGTGGGCGACCGGGTCGCGCTCGTCGGGGACCTGAGCGGCCGCAAGGACACCCTCGCCCGGATCGTCACCGTCGAGGAGCGCCGCTCGGCGCTGCGCCGCAGCTCCGAGGACGGCGACGCCGCCGGGGTGGAACGCGTCGTCGTCGCCAACGCCACCCAGCTCGTCATCGTGGTGGCCCTCGCGGACCCCCCGCCCCGCGCCCGCCTCGTGGACCGCTTCCTGGTGGCGGCCTACGACGCCGGGATGCGGCCACTCCTCTGCCTCACCAAGGCGGATCTGGCCTCCCCGGACCGGTTCCTGGCCCAGTACCGCGGCCTCGACCTGGCGGTGGTGGTCACCGCCGTCGACGGCGACTCCCGCGAGGGGGTGGACGAGCTGCGGGCGGCGCTGCGTGACGAGGTCTCGGTGATGGTCGGGCACTCGGGGGTCGGCAAGTCGACCCTCGTGAACCTCCTCGTCCCCGGGGCGGACCGCCGCACCGGGGACGTGAACGAGGTGACCGGGCGGGGGCGCCACACGTCGTCCTCCGCCGTCGCCCTCCCGCTGCCCGGCGGCGGCCTCGTCATCGACACCCCCGGGATCCGGTCCTTCGGCCTCGCCCACGTCCAGCCGGAGGACCTGCTGCGTGGCTTCGCGGACCTCGCCGACGCGGCGGCGGAGTGCCCCCGCGGGTGCACCCACCAGGAGGGGTCCCCCGACTGCGAGCTGGACGCGTGGGTGCGCGCCGCCACCGGGCCCGACGGCGAACCGCTCAGCGCCCGCGACCACGATTACCGCCGTGCCCGGCTCGCCTCGTACCGGAGGCTGCTCGCCGCGCGCTAACGTGGCGGCCATGGCATTCGACGACGACCTCCGCCTCGCCCACGTGATCGCCGACCAGGTGGACGCGATCACCATGGCCCGCTTCCAGGCCCAGGACCTCGCGGTCGAGTCGAAGCCGGACACCACCCTGGTGACCGATGCGGACCGGTCCGCCGAGTCCGTGGTCCGCGCGCAGCTGCAGCGCACCCGGCCGCGTGACTCCATCCTCGGCGAGGAGTTCGGGGCCACGGGGCACTCGCCCCGCCAGTGGGTGGTGGACCCCATCGACGGCACGCACAACTTCGTCCGCGGCGTCCCCGTGTGGGCCACCCTCCTCGGCCTGGTGGAGGACGGCCAGGTGGTGCTCGGTCTCGTCTCGGCCCCCGCACTCGGCCGGCGCTGGTGGGCGGCCACCGGCAGCGGCGCCTGGACCGGCAAGTCGCTCGCCACCGCGCACCGCATCCACGCCTCCCGGGTCCCCCGGATCGCCGACGCCTCGCTCTCCTACTCCTCGCTCGGCGGGTGGGCGGAGCGCGGCCAGCTGCGCGCCTTCCTCTCCCTCGCCCAGGGGTGCTGGCGCACGCGCGCCTACGGGGACTTCTGGTCCTACATGCTCGTGGCGGAGGGCGCCGTGGACATCGCCTGCGAGCCCGAGCTCGAGCTGTACGACATGGCGGCGCTCGTCCCGATCGTCACCGAGGCCGGGGGCGCGTTCACCTCCCTCGACGGCACGCCCGGACCGTGGGGTGGCAACGCGGTGGCCACGAACGGGGTGCTGCACGACGCGGTCCTCCGCCAGCTCGGGTCGCAGGAGGACTGACCGGGCCGGGAGCGGTCAACGGACGGCCGGGGCGCGCCGGACCGCCGGGCTCTCAGGCCACCGGGTTCTCAGGCCAGCCGCGCCACGACGGCGTCGCGTTCGGTGACGTCGAACCAGAGCAGGTCCTCCTCGCCGAGCGCGTCGAGCGCCTCCGCGTCGCCCGCTGCCGCGGCCGTCACCCGCGCCGCGGCGTCGGGGCCGTCCACGTGGATGGAGACCACGGAGTCCCACGGCACGGGGCCATCCGGCACCAGCACCGTCGCGAGTTCGTCCTCGCCGCCGGGGGTGAGCCGGGCGTCCGGGACGTCCGCGGCCAGGACCACCCGGCGCGGCGGGGCGCCCCGCTCGGCGACCAGGCGCACGGAGTCGTCGGCGGCGGCGAGGAACGCGATGAGCTCGAGCGTCTCCTCGTCCTCCCCCGGGAACTCGGCGCGCGCCGCGGGGGTGACGGCGTGGACGAGCGGGGGACGCAGCTCTTCGGTGAGGTCGGCGGCAACGGCGGGCAGGTAGACGCGCATGCTCCCAGTAAAGCCGCTACCGCCGTCGCCTGCGCAGGGGACGGGCCGCGCGGCGCGAGACCGGTGCTCCCGTCACCACGCGGGCGAGCGCCTCGATCCCGGCCAGCGCCGGCGAGCGCGGGGCGGTCATGGCGAGGTACTCCCCCGCCATGAGGGCGGCGTCGAGGCCGGGTCGGTCGTCGTCGACGAGCACGGGGTCCGCCACGCCGGCGAACCGCGCGAGCGCCTCGCGGACCGCGCGGTCGGGGGCTGGCCCCCCGACGGAGGGGCGGACCCCGGTCACGACCACGACCTCGCGGCCCTGCGTTCGCGGCCTCTCGGCGAGCAGGCTGATGAGGCGGTGGATGCCCACCGGGTCCGCGGCACCGACCACGACGACGACGTCGGCGAGGCGCAGGGCCGCCAGCTGGGCGCCGTCCCGCGCCGGCGCGAACGCGGAGTCGAAGCCGGGCGCCTCCGGCTCCCAGCCGCCCGCGACGTCGACGACCGTGAAGCCGAAACGCGCGCGGGCGCGCTCGAGCACCACCTCCAGCCCGGCGGCGGGCGCCTCCCGCCACCGGTCCGGCCGGGTGAGCCCGGTCATCACCGCGACCTGCCCCACCCGGGGGAAGCTGCGGTCGAGGGTCGCGGCGTCCAGGCGGCCCTGCGTGGCCGCGCGCACGGCGAGGGCGAGCGCGGAGGACTCGTCGACGAGGCCGAGCACCTGGGCGACGCTCGGGGCGCGCGTGTCGGCGTCGACGAGCCCCACCGTCCCGTGGCGGGTGAGGGTGTGGGCGAGGTTGACGGCGAGGGTCGTCCGCCCCGGCGCGCCCGTCGTCCCCCACACCGTGACGAGGACGCCGTCCGCCGTCTGCGGCTCCTCCGGCGGGGGCGGGGGCGGCGGCAGGTCGCGCACGCCGGTGAGTGCGGCGAGCACGGCGTGCGTGCCGCCGGCCTGGTCGACGACGGCGTCCACCCCGAGGGCGGCGACGCGTCCGGTGTCCTCGGGCGCGGCGAGGCCCACGGAGAGCACCCCCATCTGGCGCAGCCGGTCGACGACGACCCGGTCGATGCCGAGGTGGGAGGCCGACACGACCGCCACCGTCCCGAGCCGGGCGCCCGCAGCCGCCAGCAGCTCGGCGACGTCGCCGCAGCGGCGCGAGACCGTGAGCCCCGGGGCGCGGCTGATGGCGCTGACGAGGTCCGTCTCCCCCGGGCCCTGGACGGCGAGGAGGACCTGGACGTCAGGCACGGGGGACGACCACCAGCGACCCGTCGGACCCCATCGCCGCGAGGACTGCGGGCAGGAGGTCCGCGGTGAGGAGGAGCTGCACGGAGCCGAACTCGGCGCCGGCGAACATCGAGTCCTCGACCGTCACGTCCTCCACGAGCACGTCCTCCGCGACCACGTGCGCGGGGCTGGCGGGCACGGCGCTGCCGGGTGTCGCCCGCGGGTTGAACCAGACGTCCACGCGCGTCCCGGCGCCGACTGCGGCCGGGAGCCGGGACCCGGCGGGCACCACCACCGAGCGCAGGTCCACGGCGTCGAGCGCCACCACGGCGTCCGCCGGCACGAGCTCGCCGGCTCCGACCACCCGATCGACCGTCGCCTCCAGGTCCGCCCCGGCAGGCAGGTAGAGCGGCGCGACCTCCGGGTTGACCTCCACGAGCACCACCGCTCCGGCGAGGGCCTCCCCCGGGGTCAGCACCTCCCGGGCCGCCCACACCTGCTCGGTCCTGCTCGCGTCGGAGACCACGTGGGTCCCGAGCGCGACCGAGGCCGCCACCAACACCATCCCGACGCCGAGGCGCGGGTCCCTCCACGAGGGACGCCTCATGCGCCGCGCGAATTCTGTGCCCACCCCTGCTCCTTCCGCACGGGTCCAGTGTGCCGGACGGCGTCGCGGCCCCGCCGCGGCTGTCCACAGGACGGTGGCGCCACGGGCCCCGGGGGTGCCCGCCGTGCCAGACTGGGAACATGCCAGCGCGTTTCCTCACCCTCGCGGATGTCGCGGAGAACCTCGCCATCTCGATGGCGCAGGCACGGGCGATGGTGCGCTCGGGGGAACTCCCGGCCATCCAGGTGGGCGGCCGCAACCAGTGGCGCGTCGAGGTCAGCGCCCTGGAGGACTACATCGACCGGAAGTACGCGGAGAATGCCGCGCGGGTCGCGGCGGAGTCACGCGAGCAGTCGTCACTGTGAGGTGAGCGAGCCGGGGCGGGCGGCTGCGGTCACTCGTCCCACCCGGCACTGAGGGCGTCGACCCGGAGGCCGTCGAGCACCGCGAGGGGCACGGTGAGCACCGCGGTCTCGGTGGCAAGGTCGCAGTGGTCCGCCCCCACCGCCACGATCGTCCCGCGGAGCACCGCGCCGTCGACATCGGCCACCACCGGCAGCCCGGTGCGTGCCAGCCGGCGGACGACGGCGGCCAGGGAGGCGCGGACCGCGCCGTGGGAGGGCCGGCTCGGGCCGTCGAGGGCGGCGACCCAGCGCACGGCCGCGAGTGGGACCACGTGGAGCGAGGATGCCGCCGCGAGCGCCACCCAGTCCGGCCCGGCCTCCCGCACCGTCCCGCCGAGGCGCCTGCCCGCACGCGTGAGGAGGTCCGCGTGCCGCCCGACGGCGCCCGCCAGACGGTCCGCGAGTGCCACGGCCACCCGTTCGGCCTCGACCATGTCCGGGATCTCGTCCTCGTCCAGCGCCGGGGTGGCCAGGGCTTCGAGATCCGCGAACAGCCGGTCCCAGCGATCGTCCATGACGCCACGGTAGCGCCGGTAGGCACCCTCATGGCGCGCGGCGCCGGGCCCGCTCCTCGCGACTCTGCGCTCACCATGTGGATTCTTATGACATCAAACGGCATCAAACGATAGGTTCTAGACCTCGACATCACTCAGGGGGGATCATGGACTCGCCACACGTCTTCATCCGCGACAGCCTTCCGGGCCTCCGGCGCCCGCCGACCGCGCGGGTCCGGGACCGCTC
>RZYE01000472.1 GCA_009930425.1 Actinomycetota bacterium
CGGCGATGAGGTCCCGGATGCGGCGGTAGTCGGGGCGGAAGTCGTGCCCCCAGTCGCTGATGCAGTGGGCCTCGTCGATGACGAGGAGGCCGGCGGAGTCCACGAGGCGGGGGAGCTGCTCGGCTCGGAAGCGGGGGTTGACGAGGCGTTCGGGGGAGACGAAGAGGACGTCCACGGCGTCGTCGTCCAGCAGCCGCTCGATGTCCCCCCACTCGGTGACGTTCGCGGAGTTGATTGCGGCGGCGCGCACGCCGGCGCGCTCCGCGGCGGCCACCTGGTCCCGCATGAGCGCGAGCAGGGGGGAGACGATCAGGGCGGGCCCGGACCCGGCCCGGCGCTGGAGGAGTGCCGCGATGAAGTACACCGCGGACTTCCCCCACCCGGTGCGCTGCACCACGAGCGCCCGCCGGTGGTGTGCGACCAGAGCCTCGATGGCCTCGAACTGCCCGGGATGGAACTCGGCCGCCGGGTTGCCGGTGAGGGTGCGGAGGATGGTGAGAGCCTCATCGCGCAGCCCGGCTCCGTCGCGCTGCACGGCACGCGCGGGCGGTGTGGGCTTGGACGGCGCGGTCAGCTTGGACGGCGCGGTCAGCTTGGACGGCGCAGCCGGGTTGGGCGCCGCGGCCAGCCGCGACGTCGACGGAGCTGGCGTCGTCGCCGTCGTGCCCCTCGTCCCTCCACGCGACGAGGAGGCGTCCCACGGGTCGTTGGGGACCTGGTCGTCGTACGGGTCGGGGGGAAGCTCCTCCGGGTCCGGAGGGGGCTCCTCCTCCCAAGGTGTCCAGCTCGAGGTCATGGTTCCCACACTCTCATGCGGCTCCGACACGGCCGTCCCCGGCAACGTGAACCCCACCACTCATGTCCGCGCGAGAATCGGGCCGTGGTGGTGAGTTGGGGTGAACGGCAATTCCAACGGGATGCGATACACCGGTTTGATATCCACTGCGACGGCCGTGTATTTCATTCCGTCGGAATTCCAACTGTCCACGGCCGCATTCCGGCACCTTCCGATACAACGACCGATGGCAACCGCGGCAGTGTATCGGTTGCCATTGGGGCGCGAGGTGGCGAGCAGGTTGCGGACGGCCCGCCAATCGAGAACGCAATGTGCTACTGTGTAGCACATGACAGAGGTGGGAATCAGGGCTCTCAAGCAGAACGCCTCGGCGGTGGTGGCGCGCGCCGCCGCGGGCCAGAGGGTGACGATCACCGATCGGGGACGCCCTGTTGCACAGCTGACTCCCATTCCGGCGTCTCCCTTGCGGCGGCTCATCGATGCGGGACAGGCACGTCCCGCTCGGCGCGCGATCGCAGACCTCCCCGCGGCAATGCCCGGGCCAGCGCTCACCGAGGAACTCGCCGCCATGCGCGAGGCAGAACGGTACTGAGGTGGCCCACTACCTGGACACGTCAGCGCTGGTGAAGCTCATCGTGGCCGAGACCGAGACCGACGCACTGCGAGCGTGGCTGGTGGCGGCGGAGCGCGACCCGGTCTCGAGCGACCTGGCGCGCACGGAGCTGTTGC
>RZYE01000473.1 GCA_009930425.1 Actinomycetota bacterium
GGGGTTGCGCAGGAGGAACTCGAGCAGCTCGAACTCACGCAGCGGCAGCGACAGTGGCTCGCCGCGCAGGAGGACCTCGTGCCGATCGACGTCCATCCGTACCGGTCCGACGGCGACGACCGGTTCCTCGACCTCTGCCGGCGCCGTCCGCCGCAGGACCGCGTTCACGCGCGCCACGAGTTCCCGGTAGGAGTAGGGCTTGGTCACGTAGTCGTCCGCGCCGATCTCCAGGCCCACCACCTTGTCCACCTCGTCGTCCTTGGCGGTGACCATGATGATCGGGACACGGGACCGCGCCCGGATCGCCTTGCAGACGTCGATGCCGGACATCCCCGGCAGCATGAGGTCGAGGAGCACGATGTCCGTGTCGTCGTCGAGGGCGCCGAGCGCCTCGGTTCCGGTGGCGACGGCGACCACGTCGAAGCCGTCGCGGCCGAGCTTGAAGGCGAGGGGGTCCCGGTAGGCGGCCTCGTCCTCCACGAGCAGGATCCTCATCTCATGCCTCCTCGGCCTCGGGGGCCCTCGTCACCTGCGGGATCACCAGGGTGAAGGTTGATCCACGCCCCTCCTTGGACCACAACGTCACCTCGCCACCGTGATCGGCGGCGATGTGCTTGACGATGCTGAGGCCCAGTCCCGTGCCGCCCGTGGCCCGGGAACGCGCCTCGTCCACGCGGTAGAACCGCTCGAACACGCGTGACTGGGCCTCCTCCGGGATCCCCATCCCCTGGTCCACGACGGCGATGCGCACCATCCCGTTCGCGGCCTTCACCCCCACGGAGACCCGCTGGCCCCCGGGTGAGTAGCGGATGGCGTTGTCGAGCAAGTTCCGCACGGCGGTGGTGAGGAGCGCCTGGTCGCCGTAGACGCGCAGGCCCGTCTCCCCTCCCCGCACGAGCGCGATGCCGTGGGAGTCGGCGGCCACCCGCACGCGGTCCAATGCCTCGTCGACGACGTCGTCGACTGCCACCAGCTCGGGGTTGACGAGCGCGTCCGGCTCCTGCAGCCGCGACAGGTCGATGATCTCCTGCACCAGGGTGGCCAACCGCGCGGCCTCGCGCTTCATCTGGTTGGAGAAGTGGGCCACGGCCTCCGGTTCGTCCGCCGACTCGGCGACCGTCTCGGCGAGCAGCGAGATCGCGCCAACCGGGGTCTTCAGCTCGTGCGACACGTTCGCGACGAAGTCGCGCCGCGTCTCGTCGAGGCGCCGGGCGGCCGTCTGGTCCCGCGCGAGCAGCAGGACTCGGTCCCGGGCCAGCGGCGCCACGGAGGCGTGGACGTACAGGAGGCCCGCGCGGTCGGAGGGGCCGCGCCGCAGGACGACGTCGTCCTCCTGGGCGGTGCGCCGGTCCCGGAGCCGCTCGACCATCTCCACGAGCTGGGGGTGGGCGAGGCGGTCCGCGTGCACGAGGTGGAACTGCAGGGCGCGCGTGTTGGCCCGGACCACGTCCCCGTTCGCGTCGAGGACGACGGCGGCGTCCGGCACGGCGGCGAGCATGCGCGCCTCGTCCTCGCTCACCGGC
>RZYE01000474.1 GCA_009930425.1 Actinomycetota bacterium
GGTCCACGCCGATGACGGCGTGTCCGCGCTCCTGGAGGAGTTCGGACGTGGCCTTGCCGATGCCGGAGGCGGCGCCGGTGATGACGTAGGTGCGCATGGGGAGGGTGCCTTTCGACAGTGGGATGGGGGGTGTGACCAATCTAACAATCAGCGCGCTCTCTCGCATCCGCTGGCGGCTACCCCGACGTCGGGTTGTTCCTCGCTGCGAACCCCCGAGTGGTGAGGTGCAGCACAGGCACGGGTGTCGTTTACCGTAGCGACGTTCCCGCTGGCTATGGTGCGAGAAGAGCCCGCCGAACCCCAGAGGCGGGCGCAGAGATGGAGAACCCATGCACAATCCCCCATGCCCAAGCGACTGTGGGCAGAATTCCTCGGCACCCTCTGGCTAGTGTTCGGCGGCGCCGGCACCGCCGTGCTCGGTGCCACGATGGTCAGCGGTGCCGGCTTCCCCGTGGGAGTCGGACACCTCGGCGTCTCGCTCGCCTTCGGCCTCACCGTGGTCACCGGCGCGTACGCCCTCGGCCACATATCGGGCGGGCACTTCAACCCGGCCGTCACCCTCGGCCTCGCCGTCGCCAAGCGCGTGGAGTGGGCGGCCGTCGGGCCGTACATCGTCGCCCAGATCCTCGGTGGAACGATCGGCGCTGCGCTGCTCTTCGGCATCGCCTCTGGCAAGGACGGCTTCAACGCCGTCGAGTCCGGCTTCGCCACCAACGGCTGGGGTGAGCGGTCCCCCGACGGCTACGGCTTCCTCGCCGCCGTCCTCGTGGAACTCGTCCTCACCGCGGTCTTCCTCTGGGTGATCCTCGGTTCCACGTCGAAGAAGGCGCCTGCCGGCTTCGGCCCGATCGCGATCGGCCTGGCCCTCACCCTCATCCACCTCATCTCCATCCCGGTCACCAACACCTCCGTGAACCCGGCGCGCTCGCTTGCGACGGCGTGGTTCGGCGGCGGTGAGGCCCTCGCCCAGGTGTGGATGTTCCTCCTGGTGCCGGTCATCGGCGCGATGATCGCGGGCGTCACCTACGCGAAGCTCACCGGGGACGAGGACCCTGAGCCGGCCGAGGAGACCGCCCGCGTGGCGGACGACTCCGCCGCCTGACACGTCCTTGCTGCCGAACGGCGGTGGTCGCTTCACGCGGCCACCGCCGTTCGGCATTCCACCGCGCCGTCAGGCTGCATCCGGCGGCGTCACGGAAGAAGATGGTCAGGTGACCACCACCGCGCCTGTCCGATCCCTCGGCGCCAACCGCGCCGCCGAGCTCGCCGCCCTCGTCACCGCCGCATCCCACCGGGAGCGCCGGGCCAACCACTGCCCGTTCGATGGCTCGCTCATCGGCGAGGTTCCCGTCTGCACGGCCGACGACGTCGCCGCCGCGGTGGCCCGTGCCCGCGCCGCCCAGCGCGCATGGGCGGCCCGGCCGATGAGGGAGCGCACCGCCGTCGCCCGCCGCTACCACGACCTGGTGCTGGCCCGGCAGGACGAGCTCCTCGACCTCATCCAGCTC
>RZYE01000475.1 GCA_009930425.1 Actinomycetota bacterium
GAGGATGCCCGCGCCCGTGATCGAGGTGACGTCGCTGACCAAGCGGTTCGGCGACGTCGTCGCGGTGGACGGCATCAGCTTCGCCGTCCGGGAGGGGGAGGTCTTCGGCTTCCTCGGCCCGAACGGCGCCGGCAAGACCACCACGATCAACATGCTCACCGGGCTTGCGCGGCCCACCTCGGGCGCCTTCCGGATCACGGGCGTGGACGGTGTCCGCGAGATCAAGCGGGTGCAACGGCGCATCGGCGTGGTGCCGGACGAGTCGAACCTCTACGAGGAGCTCAGCGGGTTCGACAACCTCGCGTTCTGCGCCTCGCTGTACGGGATCAGCCGCTCCGTGCGTGAACGTCGGGCACGCGAGCTGCTCGAGAGGTTCGGACTCGCCACGACCGGGGCGCGCCCGTTCAAGGCGTACTCCAAGGGCATGAAGCGCAAGCTCACCATCGCGGCCGGCATCATCCACTCCCCGGAGATCCTGTTCCTGGACGAACCCACCACCGGCATCGACGTCGAGAGCTCCCGCCAGATCCGGGACCTCGTGCGGGACCTCAACGGGGCCGGCACCACCATCTTCCTCACCACCCACTACATCGAGGAGGCGGAACGGCTCTGCCACCGGATCGGTTTCATCGCCGGGGGCCGGATCAGGCGGATCGGCGCCGTGGACGAACTGATGCGCGAGGACCAGGACCGGCACGTCGTCGAGTTCACCTTCGGCCACGCTGCGGAGCACCTGCGCGCGGGCCTCGCCGATGCCTTCCCCGGGATGGAGGTCGCCACCGTGGATGGCACGCGCGTGCGGGTCACCTCGCCCGCACGCATCGACCTCACCCCCTTCCTCCCGGTGCTGGAGCGGCTCGGGGAACCCGTCTACGAGGCGCGGGTGATCCGGCCGTCGCTGGAGGACGTGTTTGTTCGGGTGACGGGCATCGAGGCACGGCGGCTGACGGCGGAGAAGGAGCGTGGTCGCCGTGCGTGAGGCGTTCGGCTCCATCCTCGCCAAGGACATGCGTGCCTACTACCTGAAGCCGCCCAACATCAGCTGGGGGATCGTGTTCCCGGTGGCGTGGACCCTGATGTTCTTTGCACGCTCCTCCACCCCGGTGGACATCCGGGAGGTGCTGCCCGGCGTCATGGCACTGTCCGTCCTCTTCGGCACCACCTCGATGCTCTCTGTGACCATCACCTTCGAACGCAAGAGCCGGTCCTTCGAGCGGCTGCTGCTCGCCCCGATCAGCCTGGAGCTGCTGATGCTCGCCAAGACCACCGGTGCGATCCTCTTCGGAGTGGTCAACGCCTCGGTCCCGGTGCTCTTCGCCGTGTTCCTCACGGACCTAGGGGGCATCGACTGGGTGACCACCGTGGCCGCCGTCCTCCTCATCGCGGTGACCTCCACGTTCCTCGGGCTGTTCATTGCGGTCTCGGTGAGCGAGGTGTTCGAGGCCCAGACGTTCTCCAACTTCTTCCGCTTCCCCATGCTGTTCCTCTGCGGCCTGTTCATCCCG
>RZYE01000092.1 GCA_009930425.1 Actinomycetota bacterium
GTACGGCCATTCCGACCGTGGCGTCGGGACGGAGGGGACCGCGACCGGCAAGGTGCGCGGGTCGGCCAGGACACGACCAGCCGTACGGGCAATCACCACATAATTCCGGCGCGTGCCCACAGCGAGCTCGTCCAGCCCGGACAACATCCACTCCGAAATGGTCGCATCATTGAGGACAACCGTGGGGTCGAGGGGGATGCCGCGAAGCCAGCACCAGTGGGCGAGCCTTCCGACCGCCCGGTAGATGTCCCCTTCGGCGTAGGAGATGCCGGCCGCTTCCACTGCGGCGTGGACACGCTCAACGAACGGGCGGACATGCTCAAACTCCTCAGCGGGGATGGCCGGGGTGCGGGAGATGTTCCGTTTGCGACCCACAGGTCTGCCACCAGTCGGACGTGGAATGTCTCGTCCTTCTTGCGGTTCGGTGGTGGCCCCTGCACCAGGCGCGGCGTGTTCATCCGTCACAGATCGACGGTATCGCCCACGACGACGTGATCCCTCCCGTCAGCCCTGGCCGGATACCAGCACAGATTCAACGGGCAGCCCGAAGCGTCTCCCATAGATCCTGGACACGGTTCGCCACCAACTCCGGAGACTCGTGCTCCCAAAACCGGGCGACAGTCCACCCGAGCTCTCGCAAACGCTCGTCCGTGTCACGATCGCGAGCCTCGTTCACTGAGAACTTCCACCGCCACCAGTCGGCATTACGCTCCGGGACGACACCATGTTGAGGGCAGTGATGCCAAAAGCACCCGTCCACCATCACGGCAAGTCGCACCTTCGTGAACGCAACATCCACCCGCCTTCGCGGCAAGCCGGGAACGCGGTACTCGACGCGGTACCTCATACCGCGTCGGTGAAGCTCCCGACGCACAGCCAGCTCTGGCCTTGTGTCCCTCCGGGCGAACGCGGCATAACGCGCGGACACGTCAGCCGGCGCGGCGAACCTCTCCGGCTCACGACCCCCGAACGTGCCAGCATCCGACAACGGTCAACCCTGCTCCGGATTGATGACCACCATTCGACGGGACTCCTGGCACTCAGCGCCCACAATCCCGCAAAGAGTCTCAGCGTACGCACGGTCCGCTTTCGGAAGGGGTGCGACCTCACGTCGCGCGATGACCACCACCGGCACGGACCCGACATCCTCCCCGCGGTGGAGGACTGCCTGCCAGATCAGATCCTTCAAACCTCGGAAATCCCCCCAGATTACGAACTTGGAATCTTTGTCCGCCGAGTCAACCCAGCACCGCATCGGCTTGTCCTCGACGGAGCCCTCACGGACCACCCATCCGTCACCGAGGACGGACGCGATGAAGTCCTGATGGCTCGTGTAAGCCCGACGCGTGTACTCCACATACGAGCCAACACCTTCCAGGGCGCGGACGTACTCCTTCGCGGGACCATCCTTGATCCACACCCTGATCCGGTCAGCGCCCAGGAACGGTGCGAGTCGCCCACCCACGGCTGGGTCGGCAACGAACTTGCCGTACTCGACGGACTTCTTCCGGTCGCTCAATTCCTCCCAGCGGAGGGCGTCGAGCCGCGTGTACAGCCTGGCCGCCACCTCACGTCGCACGTCATCCGGCACCGACGCCATCACAGACCACCCTCCACCGGGGGAAACTCCAACCGAACGCTGTCCTGCGCGCCTCCAAGGTCGCCAACGTCAGCGACCCACTGCTCCAACAAGCTCTCAATGCGCGCGTCCTCAAACATGAACTGATTCCGTGGCACGTTCACCGACTCAATCTCCGACTCGGTCACCTGCTCGCGAAGGTCGAGCACCTCCGCAAGCCGTCGAAGGTCGCTCACGAAGTCGAGCACCTCAACGTGGCCCTTCCCGGGCCGCAACCGGAGGCCACGTCCGAGTTGTTGCACAAAAATCCGCCTGCTGTGCGTCACCCTGGCGAAACACAGGATGTTGACGTCGGGGACGTCGACACCCTCATTCAGCAGGTCAACGCTCGTGATGATAGGAATTCCGCCAGAGCGGAAACCAAGGAGCCGTGCACGGCGCTCACTCTTCGTCAGCCCGCCATGAACGGCGGATGCTTGCGACCAGCCCGGAACCCGGCGAAGCAGGTCTGCCATCTCCTCCGCGTGCGGGATTGTCTGACAGAAGATGATGGCCCTGGGTGACGGGGTTCTGTCCCAGACTTCCTTCAGGTGGTCGCGGACAGCCTCATCACGTTCCGGGATGAACAACCGCTTGTTCAGGTCGCGGATCGAGTAACCCTTCTCCGAATGGTTCTCGACGAAATCCCAGTCGATGTTGTCAGCGAACAGGCGGTACCTCACCTCCGCCAAGTAGCCGAGCCTCATCCCCTCCGAGATGCTGACCCGGACGACAGGTTCTCCGAAGTCTTGCTCGATTCCGTACTTGTCGCCCCTCCACGGCGTCGCCGTGACACCCATGCGCCACACGTCGGGAATCGCGGACAGCATCCGCGCGTACGTCCCAGTCTCGCCGACATGGTGCGCCTCATCTACGATAACGAGATCGGGTCCATACCCGGCGAGTACGTACGCCGCCGCTGTTGGGAGCACCCCGAACGTCACACCCGGCAGGCTGTCAGGCTTCGAGTCCCCGTGTAGCAACCTCGTCGGAACCGTCTTCGGGATGTCCCTCCACATGGCCCGTTCAAGTTGGTCCACAAGATCGGACGAGTGCGCGGTCACGAGGATCTGTGCGCCCTCGTTCCTCGCAAGCGCGAGCGTGACGACCCGGCCTGCGACGACGGTCTTACCCAACCCGGTCGCAAGATAGACAAGCGCGCGTCCGCCTTGATCCAGCGCCTGCCAGGCGGCGCTGACGGCCCGCTCCTGGTAGGAGTGCAGGATGAAAGGAGGGAGGGACATGGCGGCCCGCCCCCACAGGGTGGCAAGTCGGTCCCCGCCCCACAGTGTGATTTGCACGCCGGCGCGTTCAAGCGCGTCAACGCGCTCCCTCGCCTTCCGGGTGAACTTGGTCGTGTTCGTGACGACGACGCCCCGGTGAATCCCGTATGCCCGCATCGCGTTCCACGCCTCGTCGACGGCATCCTCGTCAACCGACCCCCCTGACGCTCGGTGCTTCGACTGGAACACCCAGTCAACACCTCTCAACCGTCCGATGATGTCCGCTCCCATGTCGCCTGACCCGTCCACGTTGACGACATCCATGAAACCGAGGAGAGCCAGCAGGCGTTCAACCTGGCGGGAGAAGCCTCGCGGCGTCTCCTCCTGCAGGAAGTGAGGGTCACAGAAGCTCAGGGACACGTCAGTCCACCAACTCAACCGCGAGAATGTCCGCGCTCAACGCCAGCCTGCTCAGCTCCCTCGCGGAGCCGATCTTCGCACCTGACGTCATCCGGCGCAGGTCTTGAATGAGACCGGCGAGACGGTCAACCTGATCATCACGGGCGGACTGCTCATTCCATGAGGCGTACGTGCTCCGGAAAACGACACCGTCAAGGAGCCTGTCTGGATGGGCTCGCACGATGTCCTCGATGCCGGACGCGGTCACGTAGTCGATGAAGGCCCCATCCAGGGTCGCTTTCGACCAGTTGATGTCCGGGGCGGAAACCCTCGCCAGATCCTCGGCACCGGTCTTCGATGACGGACGCAGGCAGGACCAGAACGACTGCGGGTCTGCCGAAACGACTGGTGCCAACCGTTCCCGGAGATCATCGAGTATTCCGAGGCCGCGATCGCGCGTACTTGCGGCGTCGACCTTGCGGTCGGGGAACTGTTCCATGATTTCGTGCAGCATCTCGCCATGGTTGGCGGGTACGCGGTACAGGTCCTTCAAGTGGGGGATGGCGTACACGATTGCGGCATCTGCGGGGTCCCAGCCGAACTCGCAGACAAGGGGGCTCTCGGACGCGACGAACAGTTGGGTCTCACCGGCTGAGGCTCGGAGGACGAAGTACGGGGAGCCACCATCAGCCAGGTCGAATTTCACCCCGGTGGTCGCGTACGCGCGGAGAGTCAGGTTCACCCCTCCGATGTGAACCTTCCCTTCAAGTTCGGACAACGGCCGGGCTGCCTCTCGGTACCGTGCGAACCGCTCGTCGACGGTTTCGGGGACGGGATCGGCCGGCGGTGTCGGAGGTGGTGTGCCTCCTGCCGTGTCGGGTGCCGGGTCACCCGTGCCCCCTCCGGTCAGGTGGCCGAGGCCCTCGTCCTCGAGCCAGCCGTCATCCTCTGATCCGGTCCCACCCGCGTCCCCATCTCCGCTGGGATGGATGACGCCAGCGACGAGGTCGTCATGTTCCTTCGCGGCGGCGTACCAACGCTCATCTGTCTCGAAGCCGGGCGTCTCCTTGCGGAACTCGTCCCCCCAGTTTCGAGCCTGTTCGGTGAGCGCCCTGCTGCCGTTGCCCGGCATGAGGGTCTTCAGTCCGGGGTCGTTGCGGCGGAATGCGTCGAACAGGTGCGACATGGGCGAATCGTTGACTGGCAGGCCGAGCTCCTGAGCCTTCTTCGGTTTCAGGGGGCTCGTGCCGCGCACGCGTTCAACCATCGTCGTCCACGCACGTGACGTGCGGTCGAAGTCGGTCTTCCGGAAGTTCACAGGTGCGTGATCGAGGTGGATTTCCCCGACGATGCGGCCACCTCCGATTTCGACGGGGTACTCGGATGAGACCGTGTCCTCATCCTCATAGGTGAACAGGCCCTTGTCCTGGTATGTGATGGCCCGGCCCTGCCGGATGAAGCTGACGCCGAAGTCGGACGTGTGCGTGTACCGCTGGATTCCCAACCATCCCCAAATCCTGCGGGGTCGTTGTTGGATGTCGTCGGACCCGCACTCGATACAGGTGTCGCGTGAGAATGCTGACCAGTGACCGCATCTCATGCACGCGTACGCGTCGTTCAAGGGGAAATCAATGGCCTGCACGGCGTTGACGACACGTCCCTTGTTATTGACGGTCCGTGTCGGGTCCCAGATGCACGGCAGGTACGGCTTGACGGGGTTGCCGTTCAGGTAGAGGGGGAGTCCGAGTCCGCCGACCATGTCTGAACCTGAGAAGGTGTGTCGTTCGGGGTCACGCAGGAGGTATGAGTAGATGCGGCCGAGCAGCTTCTTCGTGTCGCTCAATTCCCGCTGCTTCTGCAACCTTCCGACGATGTCGTTCTTCAAGTTCTGAACAGTGATTGTCGTGCCGTGCTCGGCGGGGTCCTTCGGCTCGTGGCTGAGGGGCACCGTGTACGTGTCCTCCCGCAGCATGGCTCCAAGGTCGATTGTGGCGATCGTCCACACGTCGTCTCCGCGGCGGCCACTCCTCACCTTGGTGACCTGCCCGAGTCGGGCGGTGGCGACATTGAACCCCATGCCGAACAGTCCGAGCGTCCCGAACGCTTGATTCCCGGATGAACCTGCTCGGAGCGCGGTGCGCATCTGTGAGATGGACATGCCGCGACCGTTGTCCGCGACGACGATCTCGGACTGTTTCGACGCGCTGGACGCAGACGGCACTGTGACGTCGATCCGGTACTCGTGGCTGGGGTCCTCTTCCCGTGCCCTCTGCAACTCGTCGAAGGCGTTGTCGATCAGTTCCGCCAGGCACTGGTAGACCTTCAAGTCGACCTCCGCGATCATTTCGAGGATGCGTGGAGACGGGGTCAGGTCGATCGTGGTCTCCGGTGTCGTCTCGGACTCGGCGCTCATTGGTTCCCTCCTGCTTCGTTGTCGCCACTGGCTCGTTCGGATGATGTGAGGGCCACGCGAACCGAGGTGGCGACCACCTTCGCGAGCTCGACGGGGACGGCGTTCCCGATTTGCCGCATGGCCTCTCCCCATGATCCGTGCAGTTCGTAGTCGTCGGGAAACGTTTGAAGGCGGGCGGACTCCCGGATGGTGAAGTAGCGCACCGTCCCGTCGTCGCGCACCATCATGTTCTCTCCACCTGGTACGCCATGACCGCCCGCTTTCAAAGCCTTGGCGGGCGCGTCGAGGGCGCTGCCGGTGTGGCCCTTGTACTGCCGGGCGCCTGGTTGGTACACGTGGTTCTTGTACTTCCTTGACCCACCCAGTCGCGGTTCGGGGAGTCCGACGAGGGCGTCGCGAACGGTCTGCCACGGGGAGAACCCGACACTGTTCATCTTCCACAGGTAGGCAGAGACGCGGGGAGTGCCAGGTGGTGGTTCAGTTCGGTGCCGTCTCGGTACCTTGTGGGCGTCCCAATACTCACCGGTGACCCACTTGGAGTAGAGGAGTGCGTCCTGGTTGTGAGTCGGTTCGGGGAAGGACCACTCGGCGTCGACGTCGGATCGGAACCCGACGATGAAGACGCGGTGCCGGTGCTGTGGAACGCCGTAGTCGGCGGCGTTCACGACGGTTGGGACGACCCGGTACCGCAGGTCGGTCCGTGAGTCTGGCGTGGTCGCCTCAGCTTGGAGCCGTAGGAAGTGGTCGTACCATGACTCGCCGTCCAGCGCGGTCACGAGGGGCAGTTCGAGTCGTAGGAGGACGTACTGGTAGTAGTTGGCGAAGGTAGCTCTCGTGAGACCCCTGACGTTTTCAACGATGAATGCGCGGGGGCGTAGCCTGGCGATCACTTCTGCGGTCGCGGGGAACATGTCACGCGGGTCGTTGGCAGCCCCGTGCTTCCCTCCCATGCTGAATGGTTGGCACGGTGGCCCGCCGGAGACGAGGTCGACGGGTTCGTTGACAGATTCCCAGTCGAAGGCCCTCACGTCGCCCTCATGGACGAGCCAGTCCCTCACGAGGGGATACCCGGCCGCCTGGTTCTGGCGAACCGTGTCGCACGCCCACTTGTTCCACTCGACCATGACCTGGGTGTCAAACCCGGCTGCCTCGCATCCGAGCGCGAGGCCACCGGCGCCGGCAAACAGTTCCACTGACCGCAACTGATTCACGTCGCATCGGACCCGCGTTGGCCTACCCGGTTTGAGGAAATCAATGTTTCTCCACCTTCGTTCGTCTCTGACGATTACCCTATGCGGCGACGCTGACAGTCAGGTGGAGGCAATCGCCCGAGTGCCGTCAGAGGCGGCGGAGCATCTCCGCCTTCTTCGCCTCGAACTCATCAGGCGTGACGACGCCGGCGTCACGGAGTTCACCGAGACGACGCAACTGGTCGATCGGGTCCGGCTTCGGCGCCGCTGCGGGGATTGGCGGCCACGGCTGCTGTTGCGGCTGGTTGCGGGACAGGAGGGCGCGGTCAATCGCACCACGCAGGTACTCGAACGCTTCCAGGTGCCGGACGGCGACGACGACGGCGTTCTCGTTGTTCATCGCATCCTGTGACTGTGCTCCGAACCGGGAACGTGTCTCGGTGCCGCCCTGGACGGTGAACTCGATGTACCCGTTGAAGAACGTCGTCGGTGGCTTCCACTGGACCGCGGTCACCGAT
>RZYE01000476.1 GCA_009930425.1 Actinomycetota bacterium
GGGTCCGGGGTTCTCTCCGTGGCTCCGACCGGCGTCGATCCGGTGACCTTTCGATTTTCAGTCGAACGCTCTACCAACTGAGCTACAGAGCCCCGACACAGGAGGCCGGCCTCTCGACCGGCCCTCCATGCCTTGCGACCCCGACGGGACTTGAACCCGCGACCTCCGCCGTGACAGGGCGGCGCGCTAACCAACTGCGCTACGGGGCCTCGTGTGAGACCTTCTTGTTGACTCGTACCCCCAACGGGATTCGAACCCGTGCTACCGCCGTGAAAGGGCGGCGTCCTAGGCCACTAAACGATGGGGGCCTGTTACGCCCTCGACGACTAGCGCCGTAGACCTCCAGTAGCATACGGGCAAACATTCTCCGATGGCAAAACCGCCGGTCTGTGTGGTGCCTCATAGCGGCACTCCCGGGCGGTGGAGGGGGCGGCGGAGGAGACGCAGTGGCGAGGAGCACCATGGTCCAGATGTCCGAGCAGGACTTCGAGGATGCCGTCGCGGACGCCCTGGACCTCATCCCCGGCGAGCTCCTCGACCAGATCGACAACTGCGTGATCCTCGTGGAGGAGGAGCCACCGGAGGACATCGACCCGGACACCCTTGGCCTGTACGAGGGCACCCCGCTCACCGAGCGCGGTGAGTGGTGGGCCACCGGCGCCCTTCCGGACCGGATCCTCATCTTCCGCGGCCCCACCCTGCGCATGTGCGAGAGTGTCGAGGAGGTCATCGACGAGGTTCGCATCACCGTGGCCCACGAGATCGCCCACCACTTCGGCATCGATGACGACCGGCTGGACGAGCTGGGCTGGGCCTGAGCCCCACGACTAGGGTGGACGCCATGGATGACACCGTTGGAGAGACCGTCGAGGAGGCCGCCGAGACGGCACTGTCCCTGCTCTCCGTGCTCGGCTACGCGGGCCTCGGCCTCGCCGTGGGCCTCCTCGTGTCCATCCTCATCTCGGTGGTGGTGCGGATCCTCCGGCGCCGCCATGCCGCGCTCTCGCCCGTCTCCCGGCGGATGAAGGCTCCCCAGCGGGCCTTCTTCGCGCTCCTCGGGACCGGGATCGGCGTGGCGGTGGGGACCGCGCCGCAGATCGCCGGGGTGGACACCACATGGCGGCCGGCCTTCCTGCACGTCTTCCTGATCGTCCTGATCGTCGCGGCCGGGTACCTGCTGACCGCCGCGCTGTTCGCGATCGAGGACATGGTGCGCGAGCGCCACGAAGGGGTGGAGGAGACCAGTCACGCCCGGCGCGTGCGGACCCAGATGCAGGTCATCCGGCGCGTCGGCGTCGCCATCGTCTGGCTCAGCGTGGTGGGTGGGATCCTCCTGACCTTCGAGTCCTTCCGCGCCATCGGCGCCTCTCTCTTCGCCTCCGCCGGCGTGCTCTCGCTCGTCGCCGGCATCGCCGCACAGAGCTCCCTCGGCAACATCTTCGCCGGCATCCAGATCGCCTTCACCGATGCGCTCCGGGTGGGCGACGTGGTGGTCATCAACGG
>RZYE01000477.1 GCA_009930425.1 Actinomycetota bacterium
TCCCCCGGGGTGGCGTAGGGGCGGACGTAGGCGGGGGTGTCGCGCTGGTAGCGCCAGCCCTCGGCGAGCGGGCCGGCGTCGAGGGAGTCGTAGCCGATCAAGTCGAGGAACTCGGCAACGGTCCGCTTGGCCGCATCGTCGTCGCCGGCGATGGGAAGCACGGAGCGCTCGGGGTCAGCCGCGGGCCGGGCCAGGCTGGCGAGGTGGACGAAGAAGATGTTGTTGAAGGCCTTGACCACGCGCGACTCCGGCAGGTGCTGCTGCAGGAGCTCGCTGGTGGTGGTCTGCTCGTCGTCCAGCTCGGGGAATCGCCCGTCACGCTCGGGGTAGTAGTTGTTGGTGTCGATGACCACCTTGCCGCGCAGCGGCTCCACCGGCGCCTCACGGTAGGCCTTCAGCGGCACCGTCACGACGACGAAGTCGCCCGCGCCGGCCGCCTCGGCCGCGGTTGCCGCCCGGGCGTGCGGTCCGAGCTGGTCCACCAGCTCGGTGAGGGTCTCCGGGCCGCGACTGTTGCTGAGCACCACGTCGTGGCCGGCGTCCACCGCCAACCGCGCCACGGTGCTGCCGATACGTCCACTGCCGATGAGTCCGATGGTTGTCATGTTCCCTGCAACCCGGTCAGGGCGGGCTCCATTCCCCGGGCAGGGGCGGCTGGGCCACCCGGCATCCCGAGCGCGGCCCGGTCAGGAGAGGCGCGTCGCCAACTCGGCGACGGTGTGCTCGCGGTGCAGATCACGGTCCAGCGGTTCGTCGGCGTACGCGCCCGCGACCGGCTGGATCATCACCTCGGTGACCCCGAAGCGCTCGGCGAGCGCCCTAGCGCCGTCCGCCACGTCGTCGGCCGTGCCGACCAGCCAAGTGTCGGTGACGGCGTCGAAGGCGTTCTGGGGCAGCGGGAGCGGCGCCGCCTGAGCCTCCTCGACCGTGAACAGGGGGCGGCGGGCCATGGGACCGGGGACCCGCAGGCTCGCCATCATGTGCTGGAACGGCAGCGCGAGCCGCGCCGCCTCCTCGGTGGTGTCTCCGACGACGGCGTTGACGGTCAGGAAAGTGGTGGAGTCACCGTCGCCGGCCCAGGTCGAGCGGTAGAGCTCAAGCGCCTCGGCCGTGCCCCGGCCGGAGAAGTGGTGGGCGAAGACGTAGGGCAGGCCGAGCTGTGCGGCCAGGCGCGCGGAGTAGTCGGAGGAACCGAGCAGCCAGACCGGGGGCTCGCCGCTGGCCCGCGGAGTGGCGAGGACCTCGTGCCGGTGGGTGCCGATCTGGACGGCCGCCCCCTCGCGGGACATGAAGGCCACGACCTGCTGGACGTACTCAGGGAAGCGCTGTACCTGGTCCTGCTCCGAGAGGCCCGCGCGCAGCGCCCAGCTGGTCACCGGGTCGGTGCCCGGCGCACGCCCGATCCCGAGGTCGATGCGGCCCGGGAAGGCTGCCTCCAGCAGCGCGAACTGCTCGGCCACCACGAGCGGGGCGTGGTTCGGGAGCATCACGCCGCCCGAGCC
>RZYE01000093.1 GCA_009930425.1 Actinomycetota bacterium
CGCACCCGGACGGGCCGATGAGGGCGGTGACGGAGCGCGGCTCGATCACCATCGAGACGTCCTCGACGGCGAGGAAGTCGCCGTAGTAGACGTTCAGGTTGTTGACGTCGATGCGCTTGGACACGTCAGGTCCTTCCTGCGAACGGGCGTGGTGGGGGCGTGATGGCGAAGGTCATCGGCTCATCCCCTTCGGTGCGAAGTACCGCGACACCAGGCGGGCGCCGAGGTTGAGCAGCATGACGATCAGGATGAGGGTCAGCGCGCCCGCCCACGCGCGGGCGGATGCCGCCTCGCCCCCTTGTGCGTACTGGCGGAAGACGAAGACGGGCAGGGTGGCCATCCGCCCGTCGAAGGCGTTGAAATTGGTGTTGGAGACGATTCCGACGGTGATGAGCAGCGGGGCGGTCTCGCCGATGACGCGGGCGATCGCGATCATCACGCCGGTGGTGATGCCGGCGATCGCCGTCCGAAGCACCACCTTGACGATGGTGAGCCACTTCGGGACGCCAAGGGCGTAGGCCGCCTCACGGAGCTCATTCGGGACGAGTTTCAGCATCTCCTCCACCGACCGGACGACCACCGGGGTCATGAGGACGGAGAGGGCCACGGCGCCGATCAGGCCCGACCTGTAGCTGGGTCCCATGACGGTGACGAAGAGGGCATAGGCGAAGAGTCCTGCGACGATCGAGGGGATTCCCGTCATCACGTCGACGAGGAAGGTGATCACCCGTGATATCCGTCCACCCCGGTACTCCACCAGGTAGATCGCGGTGAAGAGGCCGATCGGGATGGAGATGAGCGAGGCGAGCCCGGTGATGAGCAGGGTGCCGACGATCGCGTGGTAAGCACCGCCGAGCTCCGACTCGCCGTAGACACCGACCATGTTGGTCAGCAGGAAGTCGAGGTTGAAGCGCTTGGCCCCTTCGGAGACCACCAACCAGACCAGGGAGATCAGCGGGATCATGACGAGGGCGAACGCGGCGACCACCAGTGCAGTGGCGAGCCGGTCCTTGGCCCAGCGCTCGCCCTCGGTGGCCCACGAGATCGAGGTCATGGCGACGACGTGGATGAGGGCTCCGAGGAAACCGCCGCCGAGGAGATCGAACTCCCCCGCCGTCACGACGATGCCGTAACCCATGGCGAAGGACGTCGCGAGGACGGTCCAGGGAACCCAGCGGGGCAGCCGGTGCCCCATGCGCGCGCCCGGCATCAGTTTGCTCCCGAGAACTCAGCCCGGCGCGCGATGACGGCGCGGGCCGCCATGTTCACCAGGAACGTGATGATGAACAGGATCAGGCCGGTCGCGATGAGGATGTCGACACCGAGTCCGGCGGCCTCGGGGAACTGGTTCGCGATGTTCGCGGCGATGGTCTGGTGCTGGCCCGGCTGCAGGAGGAACAGGTTGATGGCGAAACCGGGTGAGAGGATCATCAGCACGGCCATGGTCTCCCCGAGAGCGCGGCCGAGACCGAGCATCGAGGCCGAGATGATGCCGGAGTGGGCGAACGGCAGCACCGCCTGCTGCACCATCTCCCAGCGTGTGGCTCCGAGTGCGAGCGACGCCTCCTCGTGCAGGCGCGGGGTCTGGAGGAACACCTCCCGGATGGTCGCCGTGACTATCGGGAGGATCATGACGGCGAGGACGAGCGACGCGGTGGCGATGTTGCGGGCGGGTGGTACGTATCCCTGCACGAGGGGGATGAAGCTCAGGTTGTCACTCAACCAGGCGAAGACGGGATCGATCGTCCCCATCAACCACCGGGCACCCCAGAGCCCGAAGATCACGGACGGGATCGCGGCGAGCAGGTCCACGATGTACCCGAGCACCTGTGACAACCGGCGCGGCGCATAGTGCGAGATGAACAGCGCGATCCCGACGGACAGGGGAACGGCGATCCCGAGCGCGATGACCGAGGAGAGGAGGGTCCCGAAGAGCAGGGGACCGACGTACCCCCAGAAGGACTGCCCTCGGAGGATCTTCACCCCTGCCAACTCCTCGGCGGACGCGGTGAAGGCGGGCATGGCCCGGATGATGAGGAACGCCGCCACGGCGGCGAGGGTCACCATGATCGCCCAACCGGCGCTCGACGAGAGTGCGGCGAAGACCCTGTTCCCCGCGTTGCTGGGCGGCCGGGGGTCGCGGACGTCCGCGGTCGTGGGTGTTGTCACGGCCATGGGTCCTCCTTCTCCGTGTCACGGCGTTCGCGGTGGGACATCAGCCGCCCGAGATCTGATCGATCGCGGCCTGCACGCGCGAGCGCAGGCCTTCCGTGATCGGCGCCGTCCCGGCCACCGAGGGACGTGACGCGACCTCCTGTCCCTCCGTACTCGCGATGAACGAGAGGTAGGCAGCGACGTTCTCGGCGTCGACCGCGCTCCGGTAGGTGGAGCAGGCGACGAGATAGGACACCATGACGACCGGGTAGGTGCCCGACTCCGTCGTGTCCCGCGCCAGCTCATAGGTGAGCCGGAGGTCCGACGCGTCCTCCGTGGGCTCCGAGATCTCGAGGACCCTGGCGGCGGCTTCCGACGAGAACGGCACGAACTCGTCGCCGACCCCCACGGCCACGGTCCCGAGGTCTCCCGCGCGCGAGGCGTCCACGTATGCGAAGGTGCCCTCCGCTCCAGTCACCACTTCGAGCACGCCGGAGGTCTGGGCGCCGGACTGGGTGCCGGTGATCGGCCACACGCCGTCGGGCTCGTGGGGCCACGCCTCACCCGCCGCAGCGGCGAGGTACTCCGCGAAGCTCTCCGTGGTGCCGGACTCGTCCGACCGGTTGACGGGAATGATCGGCAGGTCGGGCAGCTCCGCGTCCGGGTTCACCGCGGCCATCTCGGGGTCGTTCCACCTGACGAGTTCGCCGGTGAAGGCCCGTGCGATCATCGCAGGCGTCATGTTGAGGTGATCGACCCCCAGGTCGGGAAGGTTGTACACGATGGCGATCGGCGAGATGTAGAGCGGCAGCTCCAGTGGTTCGGAGCCGGAGCAGCGGGCGATCGCACCCTCGATCTCGTCGGGCTTCAACGCGGCGTCGGTACCGGCGAAGTCCACGGTCCCCGTGATGAACTGCTCTCGCCCCGCACCCGACCCGGTCGGGTCGTAGCTCACGATGACGCCGGTGTTTCGGATGCTGAACTCCGCCACCCAGGCGTTCTGGGCCTTCTCCTGGGCCGAGGAACCGGATCCCGCGATGTCACCCCGCAGGTCACTCGACGAGCCGTCCTCAAGGACGACGGCATCGCGCCCACACCCGGTCAGGCTGACCGCGAGGGCCGACGCGATCACGGCTGCACTCGTCCAGCGTCCGAGGCCCCGAGCGTGACCCATGCTCCGACCTCTCCCGCGCGCGTGGCTGTTCCCTAGGGAACCCTATCGCCTTCATCACACCATCCGTGCGACGCCGTTCGCCGGCAATTCACCTCCCGTTCACGCGTGTGCCCTTACATGACGAGTGGTGATGGATCATCACTGAAGCGAGGCGGGTCCCAACCCGCTGAAGGAGACACGAACGTGATTGCACGATTGAAGAGCACCGGCGTCGTGGCGGCCACCGCCAGCGCCGCGCTGCTGCTGGCCGCCTGCGGCGGCCAGGACACCGCCTCCGCCGGCGGGGACGGCGACGGGCTCTCGGGCTCGATCGCCATCGACGGCTCCTCGACCGTCGCCCCCCTGAGCGAGGCCGCCGCGGACTTGTTCCGCGATGTCGAGCCCGGCATCAACGTCACGGTGGCCACCTCCGGCACCGGCGGCGGATTCCAGAAGTTCTGCGCCGGCGAGACGGACATCTCGGACGCGTCCCGTCCCATCAAGGACGAGGAGGCCGCCGACTGCGCGGCGAACGGCATCGAGTTCACCGAGATCATCATGGCGAACGACGGGCTGTCCGTCGTCGTCAACCCCGAGAACGACTGGGCCCAGTGCCTGACCGTCGAGCAGCTGGGCACCATCTGGGGTCCGGAGGCCGAGGGCGAGATCACCAACTGGAACCAGGTCGACCCGTCCTTCCCCGACCAGCCGCTCGCCCTCTTCGGCGCCGGCACGGACTCCGGGACCTTCGACTACTTCACCGACGCGATCAACGGTGAGGAGGGTGCCATCCGCACCGACTACAGCCCCTCGGAGGACGACAACGTCACCGTCCAGGGCGTGGGCGGCGATGTCGGCGCGATCGGCTTCCTCGGACTGTCCTACGTCGAGGAGAACCCCGACTCGATGAAGGCTGTCGAGGTCGACGGCGGCTCCGGCTGCGTCGCCCCGTCCGCCGCGACCGTCCAGGACGGCACCTACACCCCGCTCGGCCGGCCGCTGTTCATCTACGTCAACAACGCGTCCTACGCGGACCGGGCGGAGGTGCGCGCGTTCGTCGACTTCTACGTCGAGAACGAGGCCCAGATCGCCGACAACGCCCTCTTCATCGGTCTCACTGAGGACCAGAAGAGCACCGCCCAGGAGCAGCTCGCCTCGCTGCTCGGCTGACGAGGACCCACCCGATGTCCAACGACACTCTCACCCGCGGCTCCCCGGCGGCCACCGCGCCGTCCGGGGGCCGCGGCTCCGCCTTCGCCGGGCGCCCGCGTCCCGGCGAGAAGCTGATCCAGCTCTCCCTGCGGGTCTCCGCAGCAGCCACCATCGTTATCACCGTCGGGATCCTCCTCGCCCTCCTCTTCCCCGCCCTCGAGTTCTTCCGCGAGGTCCCGGTCACCGAGTTCCTCTTCGGGACCCGCTGGGCCCCGCGTTTCGCCGACTCCTCCTTCGGGGTCATCCCGCTCGTCACCGCGACCGCGTGGACCACCGCGATCGCGCTGATGGTCGCCGTCCCCATCGGCCTCGGGGCCGCGTTCTTCCTCTCGGAGTACGCCCGCCCCCAGGTGCGCAAGGTCCTGAAGCCGGTGCTGGAGGTGCTCGCGGGCATCCCGACAGTCGTCTACGGCCTCTTCGCCCTCGAGTTCGTCCAGCACACCGTCCTGCGGGAGTGGCTCCGGTTCGACACCGGCGCCTTCAGCGTCCTCGCCGCGGGATTCGTCATGGGCGTGATGATCGTGCCGACCATCGCCTCCCTCTCGGAGGACGCCATGTCGGCCGTCCCCCAGTCCCTTCGACAGGGCTCGGCCGCACTCGGCGCCAACACCATGCAGACCTCCCTGCGCGTGGTCTTCCCCGCCGCGATCTCCGGGATCACCGCCGCAGTCGTGCTGGGCATCTCTCGGGCCATCGGCGAGACGATGATCGTGGCGATGGCGGCGGGCAGCCAGGCTCGGATCGTGCTCGGACCGCTCGAGCAGGGCCAGACCATGACGGGCTTCATCGCGAACGCCGCGCTCGGTGACTCCCGGGTGGGTTCGCTGGAGTACAACACGCTCTACGCTGTCGGCCTCCTGCTGTTCCTGTCCACCCTGGCCATCAACTTCATCTCCATCCGTCTGGTCCGCAAGTTCCGGGAGGCCTACTGATGCGCACCCTCCACGAGACGGTCGCACCCACAGTGCGTCAGGCAGTCTCGCTGAAGTCCCGCGACGGGGGCGAGCGCAACCCGAGGGCGATCGCGTTCCTGGTCGCACTCTGGTTCGCGCTCCTGTTCGCGATCCTGTTTCTCCTCACCCTCATCATCACCACGTTCATTGACGGCGCCCCGTTCATGAACTCCACCCTCCTGACCGCCTACTCCTCATCCGACCCACTGCGCGCCGGGGCACGGCCGGCGATCCTCGGGTCTGTCTGGGTGATCGGCACCACGGCCGTGATGACCATCCCGCTGGGCGTGGCCGCGGCGATCCACCTGGAGGAGTTCGCGGACAAGGGCAACCGCTTCAACCGGTTCATCGAGCTGAACGTCCAGAACCTCGCCGCCGTCCCCTCCGTGGTCTACGGCCTCCTCGCGCTCGCGACGCTCACGGTCCTGGGCGTCCCCAACAAGAACATCGTCATCGGCGGTGCGCTCGCCCTGAGCCTGCTCATCCTGCCCGTCATCGTCATCTCCACCCGCGAGGCGCTGCGTGCCGTCCCGATGGAGATCCGCCACGGATCCCTGGCGCTGGGTGCCTCCCAATGGCAGACTGTGTGGCGCCAGACCCTCCCCTCCGCTGTTCCCGGCATCGCGACGGGCTCGATCCTCGCCCTGTCCCGCGCACTCGGCGAAGCGGCCCCGCTGCTGCTCCTGGGCGGGCTCGTCTTCGTGAGCTTTGACCCGAACGGGCTCCTCAGCGGCTTCACGACCCTGCCGATCCAGATCTTCAACTGGGCCGGCCGTCCGCAGGCGGAGTTCCACCAGCTCGCTGCCGCGGCAAGCATCCTGCTGCTGGTCCTCCTGATCGCCATGAACGCACTCGCCATCCTGATCCGCAACAAGTACCAGAAACGGTGGTGACTCCTTGAGCTCCCTCCCGCACCTCAGCCACTCCTCCACACGCGTGCTCCCGGAGATCCCGGATGCCGTGATGGAGTGCCGTGATGTCGACGTCTACTATGGCAACTTCCGCGCCGTGAGCGAGGTGGACCTCGCGTTCGGGGTCCACGAGATCACCGCCCTCATCGGGCCGTCCGGCTGCGGCAAGTCCACCCTGCTCCGCTCCCTCAACCGCATGAACGACCTCGTCGACGGCGCCCGTGTCGAGGGCTCGGTCACCTTCCGCGGTGAGGAGATCTACGCCAAGGGCGTGGACCCGATCGAGGTCCGCCGCCGGGTCGGCATGGTGTTCCAGAAGCCGAACCCCTTCCCGAAGTCGATCTACGACAACATCGCCTACGGCCCGCGGGTCAGTGGCATGAAGGTCGACAACATGGACGACCTGGTCGAGGAGGCCCTGACCCGCGCCGCGCTGTGGGACGAGGTGAAGGACAAGCTGAAGCAGTCCGCGTTCGGGCTCTCCGGCGGGCAGCAGCAGCGGCTGTGCATCGCGCGCACCATCGCGGTCCAGCCGGACGTGATCCTCATGGACGAACCATGCTCGGCGCTGGATCCCGTCGCCACGCTGCGCATCGAGGACCTCATGGAGGAGTTGCGGCAGGACTACACCATCGTCATCGTGACCCACAACATGCAGCAGGCCGCCCGTGTCGCGGACCGCACCGCCTTCTTCACCGCGCAGGCCGCGGAGGGCAGCGGTGACCGTACCGGCATGCTGGTCGAGTACGGTACCACCGAGCAGATCTTCGGGTCGCCACGTGACCAGCGCACCGAGGACTACATCTCCGGCCGGTTCGGCTGATCCAGGAACGAGCAGTCCTTCGCGCCGCTGTCAGATCGACAGCGGCCGATGCTTCTCCAGGGCGACGACGACCGCCCCACGCTTGGCGTGGTGCGTCATGTGGGCGACGATGACCTCCCCGGTCCGGAG
>RZYE01000478.1 GCA_009930425.1 Actinomycetota bacterium
CTTCGCGGCCGTGACGGTCTGGCGGCGCCGCTGGCTCGCGTCCGCCATCGCGGTGGCCTCCTTCGCCGCCGCCAACCTCACCACCCAGCTCCTGAAGAAGGTGGTGCTGGAGCGGCCGGAGCTGGCCAACGGGGTGCCGTACCTGACCGGCAACTCCCTTCCCTCCGGGCACACCACCTTCGCCGCGGCGGCCGCGGTCGCCGTGTTCCTCGTCGTGGCCCCCCGCTGGCGACCGGCGACGGCGGCCCTTGGCGCCCTCTTCTCGGTCGCCGTCGGCACCGCCACCTTCGTCGAGGGGTGGCACCGGCCGGCGGACATGGCCGCCGCCTACCTGGTGGCGGCGTTCTGGGGGCTGGCCGGCGGCTACGCGGTGCTGCGGAGCGGGGCGGAGTGGAACACGGCCGTGTGGCGGAGCGAGGAGGTTCCCCGGCCGAAGGGCGACCCGCGGTGGGATGTCGCACTGTGGGTGACCGGGGTGGCCGCCGTCGCCGGTGCGTGGCTCAGCCACGAGATGGCGGGCGGGCTGGACGCGCTCGTGGCGGACCCTCCCCGTGTCTCCGGCTGGCACTTCGTGGGGGGCGTGCTGTTCTCCGCTGGGCCGGGCCTGCTCGTCTTCGCCGCCCTGTCCTCGCTGTTCCGCATCGAGGCCGGCCGCTCCGTCCGCGCGGCCCGTTGACTGCCCCCCGGCCGGCCGGAAGAGTGAGTCCGTGACCACCCAGCCCCACGCCACCCTCCAGTTCCTCGGCGCCGCCGGCACCGTGACCGGCTCCAAGTACCTCCTGACGCTCGAGGGGCGCCGCATCCTCGTGGACGCGGGGATGTTCCAGGGCGAGAAGCAGTGGCGCCTGAAGAACTGGGAGGACTTCCCGGTGGATCCGGCCACGATCACCGACGTGGTCCTCACCCACGCCCACCTCGACCACACCGGCTACCTCCCTGCCCTCGTCAAGCAGGGCTTCATCGGGCCCGTGTGGTGCACCGAGGGGACACGCCGACTCACCGAGATCGTGCTGAGGGACGCCGGGTACCTGCAGGAACGGGACGCCGAGGACGCGGCCGAGGGCGGTTGGAGCAAGCACGAACCACCGCTGCCGCTGTACACGCTCGCGGACGTCGAGGACACCCTCACCCTCCTGCAGCCGCTGGAGTTCGACTCGGACTTCGACCTCGGGGACGGCATCGTGCTGCGCTTCACCCGGGCGGGCCACATCCTCGGCTCCGCGTCCGTCAACCTCACGACGGCGCACGCCTCGGTGCTGTTCTCCGGGGACCTCGGCCGGCACGACCATCCCGTGCTCCGGCCCCGCGAGGTCCCGCCGGGCTCCCCCGTGGTGGTGGTGGAGTCCACCTACGGCGACCGCGAACACCCCGAGCCCGCGAACCTTCCCCACGAGATCCTCGCGGACGTCATCCGGCGGACCGCGGAGCGGGGCGGGTCGGTGCTCATCCCCACCTTCGCCGTGGACCGCGTGGAGGGCGTCCTCAAGGTGCTCCACGA
>RZYE01000479.1 GCA_009930425.1 Actinomycetota bacterium
ACTCGTCGAGGGAGGTGCCGGCGGCGTCGAGGACGGCGTCCACCCCCTGTGGGGCGAGCGCCGCCACGCGGGTGGGAAGCCCGGCGTCGTAGCTGGTGGAAATCGCGCCGAGCGAGCGCAGCAGTCCGTGGTTGTGCTCGCTCGCGGTGCCGATCGTCGCGGCACCGCGGAGGCGTGCCAGTTGGAGGGCTGCCTGGCCCACCCCGCCGGCGGCGCCGTGCACGAGGAGGGTCTCGCCGGCCCGCAGGCCGAGCAGCCGCAGCGTCCGCTCGGCGGTCTCACTGACCACCGTGAGCCCGGCGGCCTCCTCGAAGGAGACGTTGCCCGGCTTCGGTGCCCAGTGGGTCAGCACGGCGAACTCGGCGGACGCACCACCGGTCGCGAGGCCGAACACGTGGTCGCCCACGCAGGTGCCGGCGACGCCGTCGCCCACCTCGTCCACCACGCCCGCCGCCTCGGCTCCCGGGATCGCCGGGCGGGCCAGTTCGGCCCCGCCGGCGAACATCCCGCTGCGGACCTTGTGGTCGTAGGGATTGACCGCCGCGGCACGCACCCGGATCCGCACCTGCCCGGCGCCGGCGTGGGGCTCGGGGACGTCTGTGACATGGAGGACCTCGGGCCCGCCGTAGCGGGAGTACTGCACCGCGCGCATCACTCCCCCAGCCTGATGCGTACCCGCGCCGGGATCAAGGCCTCGAGGTGCCCGTCGAGCGCGAGGGCGGGGGTCGATGACCCGAGCGCGGTCTCGGGGACACCCTGCGCCATGTGGAGCGCGAGCTCGGCGGCCATCCAGGCCGTGGTGCCGTAGCCGGGGTTGCCCTCCGCCTGGAGAACGCCGTGGAACCGGCCGCCCTCGTGGGTGGTGAACCGGCCCCGCGTCTCCCACGACCATCCGGTGAGCACGTCCCCCTGCGGGCCGCTGCCGGACGGGGGCAGGCGGCGGGAGAGGACATCCGCGAGCCGCACGCGGGCCGGGTGTGGCAGGCGGGTGGCGAGGATGGCGGCCTGCTGGGTCGCGGTGGCCAGCCACGCAGCGGACAGCCTCGCCCACCCCGCGGTGCCGCCACAGGATCCCATGGAGGTGGCCTCGCGGAAGGCGAGGGGAGTCGCGGCAGCGCCCGCGACGGGGCTGAGGGCCTGGGTGCGGTGCACCACGGGCGGGTTGATGGACGCCAGGGGGGTCATCGGGGCGAGGACCTCACCGGCCGTGCGGCGGGGCCGGAGCCGGATCGGGCTGCGTCGGCGGACGGCGTCGGGGTCGGCTGCGCTGCCGGGGTTGGCGGCGCTGCCGGGGCGCGGTGGGATCCCGGCGAGTCGGGCTGCCGGATCCGAGGCTCGGGCGGGCTGGCGATCTCGCAGGACCTCGACGAGGCTCTGTGCCGTGCCACCCGAGATCATCTCGGCCCGGCTCGTTCCCGCGGGAACGCGAACTCGGGTCACGAGGTCAGCGCTGCGGAGGGCCTCCCCCGCAGCCGCGGCGTGGCGGCGGGCGGCGTC
>RZYE01000094.1 GCA_009930425.1 Actinomycetota bacterium
GTCGAGTCCTCTGCGGACGCCACGTGCGCGGAGGCGAGCGCGTGGGCGCCCACCCAGACCTCCACCTCGCCCGGTTCCACGATCCGGCGCAGGGTGCGATCGGTGAGGGCGAAGCGCTGCGTGGGGACGTCGAAGGCCACCCGTGCGCTCGCACCCGGCGCCAGCGTCACGCGCTGGTACCCGAGGAGCTGGACCACCGGTCTCGTCACCGAGGCGTACGGGTCCCGCCCGTAGAGCTGGACGACGTCGGTCCCCGCCACCGCGGAGGTGTTGGCCACCGTCACGGCCGCCGTGAAGCTGCCGCCGGCCACCACCTCGGCGCCGACCTCCAGGCCGCCGTACTCGAACGTCGCGTACGACAGGCCGAAGCCGAACGGCCGGACCGGCGTGGAGTCCGCGGAGGTGACGTCGGACGGCCCGCCCAGGATGGGGTGGAGGTAGGAGTACGGCTGGGCGCCCGCCGAACGCGGCAGGGACACGGGCAGCCGTCCCGACGGCGCCACCCGGCCGGAGAGGACGCCGGCCAGCGCGGTGGCGCCCTCCTCTCCCGGGAAGAACGCCTGGAGCACGGCGGCCGGCCGGTCCGGACCATCCAGGGCCCAGCCGATCGCGTACGGCCGGCCGGTGACGAGCACCATGACCGTCGGGGTGCCGGTGGCGACCACGGCCTCGACGAGGCCACGCTGCACGCCCGGCAGCTCGAGCGACTCGGCGTCGTTGCCCTCGCCGACCGTCCCGCGGCCGAAGAGCCCGGCCTGGTCCCCGACCACGACGACGGCGAGGGCCGCGTCGCGGGCCGCGGCGACGGCGTCGGCGAACCCGGACGTGTCCGTGCCCTCGATGTCGCAGCCGCGCACGTGGACGAGCTCGGGAGGCCCGTTGCCGAGGTCCTCGCCGCCGAGCGCCTCGAGCACGGTGGGGATCTCGATGCCCGCCTCGACATCGGGGTGGCGGGGGAGGACGTGGTTGACGAAGGAGTAGCAGCCCATGAGGGCCTCGGGCCGGTGGGCGTTCGGCCCGATGACGGCGACGCGCGCCGGGGCGGCGTCCCACCCACGGATCGGAAGGGTCCCGTCGTTGGAGAGCAGCACCACGGACTCCTCGGCGAGGCGCCGCGCGATCTCGCGGTGCCGGGGGGAGTCCAGGTCGATCCCGGTGGGCGGCTCGCCGGCGAAGGCGTCCGGCTCGAGCAGGCCGAGCTCCTCCTTCTGCTTCAGGGCGCGCAGCACGGCCCGGTCGACGAGGGCCTCGGGCACCGCGCCCGCGCGCACGGCCTCCGCGAGCGGCGCCAGGTAGGCGTCGCCGATCGGGAGTTCGACGTCGATGCCCGCGGCCAGCGCGAGGTGGGCGGCCTCGGCGCGATCCCGCGCCACGGCATGCATGACCTCGAGGAAGGCGACGGCGAAGTAGTCCGCGACCACGACCCCGTCGAAGCCCCAGTCCTCGCGCAGCAGGGTGGTGAGGTACTCCGGGCTCGCCGCCATCGGGACGCCGTCGACGTCCGTGTAGGAGTTCATGACCGAGCGGGCGCGGCCCTCCACCACGGCCATCTCGAACGGCGGCAGGTAGGTGTCGGCGAGCTCGCGCGGTCCGGCGGACACCGGCGCGTGGTTCCGTCCCGCCCGTGAACCGGAGTAGCCCGCGAAGTGCTTCAGGGTGGCGTGCACGCCGGCGTCCTGCAGGCCGCGCACGTAGGCCGTCCCGATCGTCCCGACGACGTAGGGGTCCTCGGAGATGCACTCCTCCACCCGGCCCCAGCGGGGGTCCTGGATGACGTCGAGCACCGGGGCGAGGCCCTGGTGGATCCCCAGCTCCCGCATGGAGGCGCCGATGGCAGCGCCCATCTCGGCCACCAGGGCGGGGTCGAAGGACGCCCCCCAGGCGAGGGGGGTCGGGAAGGTCGCGGCACGCCAGGCGGCGAGACCGGTGAGGCACTCCTCGTGCACGAGCGCCGGGATCCCGAGCCGGGTCTCCCGCTTCAGGCGCCGCTGTTCCGCCCACAGCCAGGCCGCACGGGCCGCCGGATCGACGGGTCGGGTGCCGTAGACACGGGTGTAGTGACCGAGGCCGTGCTCCGTGGCACGGAAGAGCTCGTCCGAGTGGCCGGCGGTCATCTCGCCCTGCATCGGGGCGACGACGCCGCCCTGGTCCGGCCATAGGCCGACGATCTGCGCGAGCTTCTCCTCCAGGGTCATCGAGGCGTGCAGGGCGCGTACGCGCTCCGAGACCTCGGGTATCGCCGGGAGGGTGAGGACGACGGGTGATGTCATGGGTCAGCCCTTCACGGCGCCGGTGAGGCCGCCGACGATGCGGCGTTCGAACAGTGAGAAGAAGACCAGCGCGGGGATCATCGACAGCGAGGTGAAGGCGAGCACCCGGGCGGTGTCCACGGAGTACTGGGAGGAGAACGCCTGGACCCCGAGCGGCAGGGTGTACTGCATCTCGTTGTTGAGGATGAACAGCGGCAGCAGGTAGGCGTTCCAGCTCGCGATGAACGCGAGGATCCCGACCGTCACCACGCCGGGGACGGACAGCGGCACCACCATGCGGAAGAAGAACCCGAGCCGGCCCGCCCCGTCCATCGCGGCGGCCTCCTCGAGCTCCTTCGGGATGGCCCGGAGGAACGGCACGAGGATGATCACCGTGGTGGGCAGCGCGAACGCGATCTGCGGCAGGATGATCCCGGCGAGGCTGTTGGTGAGCCCCAGGTTGCGGACCATGATGTACAGCGGCGTGATCGCCACCGTCATCGGGAACATCAGACCCGCGGCGAAGAGCGAGTACATCGCGCCACGGCCTTTGAAGTCGTAGCGCGCCACCACGTAGCTGGCCATGACGCCGAGCACCACCACTCCGAGGGTGGTGAAGACCGCCGCGATGGTCGAGTTCCCGAGTTGCTTCCAGAAGATCTCCGCCTGGAGCACCGCGGTGTAGTTCTCGATCGCCCAGGGGTTCGGGAAGCCGGACGGATCGGTGGTGATCTGGGAGTTGGTGCGGAAGCCGCCGAGGATGATGTAGGCGACGGGAGCGATGTTGATCCCCACGAACAGCCAGGCGATCACGTAGGCGCGCCAGCCGGCCCGGTGGAGGCGCGAGCTCTTGCGCAGCTTCTGCTGTGGACCCGGGCCCTGCGGGCGGGCGACGGTCGTCGTGGCCATCACTTCTTCCTTCCGGTGAGTGCGCCCTCGGTGTCCCGTCGCAGCACGTAGCGCTGGTAGATGAGGGCGATGGTCAGGGAGATGATGAACAGGACCACGGCAACGGCGCTCCCGTAGCCGTAAGCACCGGCATTGCGACCATAGGTGACCATGTAGGTGGCCATCGTGGACGTCCCCGCGGTGGCCGAGACGTACTGGCCCCAGATGATGTAGACGAGGTCGAACAGCTGCAGCGCTCCGATCATGGACAGGAACGCCCAGATCCGGATGGTCGGTCCGAGGAGCGGCAGGGTGATGCGGAACTGCATCTGCCAATAGGTGGCCCCGTCGATGGAGGCGGCCTCGTAGAGCTCCTCGGGAATGCTCTGCAGCCCGGCGAGGAAGAGGATCACGGCGAAGCCGATGTACTTCCACGAGATGATGACCATGAGGGACCAGATGGCGACGTCCGGGTCGGCGATCCAGTCCACCGCCCAGCCGGCAAGGCCCAGCTTCTCGAGCATGTCGTTGACCGCGCCGGTGGTCTGGAGCATCAGGCTCCAGCCGGTCCCCACGATGACCTCGGCGATCACGTAGGGGACGAAGATGAGGACGCGGATGATCGAGCGGCCCCTCATCTTCTGGTTCAGCATCAGGGCCATCAGCACGGCCGCGGGACCCTGGATGACGAGTGAGGCGACCACGATGAAGAAGTTGTGGCCGAGCGCTTCCTGGAAGTTCTGGTGGGTGAGGATGAGGCGGTAGTTCTCCAGGAACACGAACTCGGTGGGGGTGCCGTAGCCGTTCCACCGGAAGAAGCCGTAGTACGCCGCCATCACGACCGGGACGATGACGAACGTGAGGAAGATCAGGATGCCGGGGCCGGCGAGGATGGCGATCTCGAGGAGCTTGCGCCAGTCGACCCCGCGGCGGGGCCGGCCGGCCGGGGCCGGTGCGGGTGCACCGGCCCCGGCCCCTGAGATTCCCCCACCGGGAGACCTCATGGCCAGCGAATCGCTCATGGCGGACTAGCCCCTGGCCGCCGCGTCGCTCACGGCCTGGATGATGCCCTCGGGGGTGCCGTTGCCGGCGAGCATCTCGACGACCCCGGCGTTCAGCGCGTTGCCCACGTTCTGGCCGAGGTGGGTGTCAAGCCACAGCACCACGTACGGGGCCTCGTTGTAGGCCTCGAGGATCGACTTGATCGACTTCAGTTCCACGACGCCCTGGGCGTCCTGGCTCGTGGGGATCGTGCCGAAGGCGGTCGCGTAGCCCTCCTGGTACTCCTGCTGCATGAAGAAGTTGAGGAAGGCGGTGCACTGCTCGGCAGGTGCGCTGGCGGCGCAGGAGAACCCGTCGACCCCACCCATCATGGCGTTGGGGTCGCCCTCGCCGCCCTCGACGGCCGGGAAGGGGAACCAGTTGAGGTCAGGGAGGTCCTGCTGGTCCGGGGTCAGGGAGCGGATGACGCCCGTGTTCCACGCCCCCATGAGCTCCATGGCGGCCTGGTAATTGGCCACGAGGCCCGCGGAGGAGCCCGCACCCTGCTGGGCGGAGGTGGTCAGGAAGCCCTGGTTGAACGGCTCGGTGGCGGCGAAGTCCTGAAGGCTCTCGCCGGCGCGGAGCCAGCACTCGTCGCTGAAGTCCTTGGTGGCCAGCGTGTTGTCCAGCGCCTCCTGCGAGCACTGCCGCAGTGCGAAGAAGTAGTACCAGTGCGCCGCCGGCCACGCGTCCTTGCCGCCGAGCGCGATCGGGGCGACGCCGGACTCCTTGAGCTTGGCGACGGCGTCGTTCATCTCGTCGAAGTTCGTCGGGGGAGTCTCGATCCCCGCCTCCTCGAAGAGGGACTCGGTGTAGAACATGCCGCCCGGGAGGATCGAGGTGGGCATGGCGTAGATGGCGCCGTCGATCGTGTAGGCGCCGAACGCGCCCTCGCCGACGGCGGTCTTCGTGGCGTCGTCGACCATGTCCGCGATGTCCATGACCTGGCCGGCCGCCACCATGTCAGCCAGCTTGCCGCCGCCGCGCTGCATGAAGATGTCCGGGGCGTCGCCCGAGTTGAGCGCGGTCTGGAGCTTGCCGTCCAGGTCCTCGTTCTGGATGGCCTGGATCTCGATGGTCACGCCCGGGTTGGCGGCCTCGAAGTCCGCGACCGTGTCCTCCCAGTACTGCCGGCCCTCACCGGTGGTCGAGTTGTGCCAGAAGGTCATGGCGACGGGTTCGCCACCACCCTCGGTGGCCCCACCGGTGGTGGCACCACCCGTGCCCTCGTCGGTGGTCTCCCCGCCGCCGCAGCCGGCGGCGAGAAGCGCGAAGCTCGCACTCAGCGCGACCAGTGCCGCGCCCTTCCTTGTCCTCATCATTGTGGATACCCCTTGATCGTCATCGACTGATGGTGGATGTGACGCTAATCGCTGGGCGCCTGGGGTGTCAATCGTTATCGATAACGATTTCGCAACCTTTTGTGTGACCTGCGTCGCACGTCCGCGGTGGTGTGGCACACACGGCGGGAGGGACGGCGGGGACGTGCCGCCGCGGACCGGGCTACGGTTGCCCCGTGCGCCCGGTGCTGATGTGGAGCGAGCAGCTCCTCGCCTACGACTTCGGTCCCGGGCACCCCATGGACCCGGTCCGCCTCGACCTCACGATCCGGCTCCTGGGCGAGCTCGGCCTGCTGGAGCGGTTCGACGTCGTCGCCCCCCACCTCGCCTCCGACGCTGACCTGGCTCTCGTTCACGACCCCGCGTACCTCGCCGCCGTCCGGGAGGCGAGCCGGTCTGGACTCACCGCGGCGTCCTTCGGCCTGGGTGACGCCGACACCCCCGTCTTCGCCGGCATGCACGAGGCTGCGGCACGGATCGCCGGGGCCGCGCTCGAGGGCGCCCGCCTCCTGGCGGGTGGGAGTGCGCGCCGGGTCCTGTCCCCGGCAGGCGGCATGCACCACGCGATGCCGTCGGCGGCGTCGGGCTTCTGCGTCCACAACGACGCCGCCCTCGCCCTCGCGGTCCTCGCGGAGCAGGGGCCCGTGGTCTACGTGGACCTCGACGTCCACCACGGCGACGGCGTGCAGCGTGCCTTCGAGGCGGACGGGAGGGTGACGACCATCTCGATCCACCAGCACCCGGGTTCCATCTACCCCCACTCCGGGTACCCGGGCGAGATCGGGACCGGGCCGGGACGAGGGCACAGCGTGAACCTCGCGCTCCCCGAGGGCGTCACGGATTCCGGGTGGCTGCGCGCGATCGAGGCGGTCGTGGAGCCGGTCGTCCGCGAGGTGCGCCCCTTCGCGCTGGTGACGCAGCACGGTTGCGACACGCACGCCGACGATCCGCTCGGTGGACTGCGGATCAGCATCGAGGCCCAGGCGGAGGCCGCCCGGATGCTGGCGGACCTCGCCGAGGAGCACGCGGGCGGACGGTGGCTCGCGCTCGGTGGCGGGGGCTACGACGTCGTCGGGGTGGTGCCGCGGGTGTGGGCGCACGTCGCCGCCGTCGTGGCGGGGGTGACGCTGGATCCCGCCCTGCCGACGCCCCCCGCGTGGCGCCGCCACGTGCGCGACATCACGGGCCGGGAGGCGCCGCTCGCCATGGGCGACGGCGTCGAGGTGCGCTACCGGCCGTTCGCGGCGGGCCACGACCCGGCGGACGACGTGGACCGCGCGATCATGGCAACCCGCAACGCCGCGTTCCCGTGCCTCGGGCTCGACCCGCTCACCGCCTGAAATCGCGAGGCGAAGTGAATTGTGGAGTCGTGCCGTTTCTGGGACCATTCGAAGGTCGACAGCGTGCGCGATCCGCGTGCACGCGGTCTCTTCGCGGAAACTGGAACACCATGTCTGAACGCCCCCAGGAGCCTCCCCGGTTCCTGACAGTCGCCGAGGTGGCGGATGTGATGCGTGTCTCGAGGATGACCGTCTACCGGATGGTGCACTCCGGCCAGCTGCCCGCCGTCCGGATGGGCAGATCCTTCCGGGTCCCCCACAAGGCCGTGGACGACCTCATCGAGCAGGGCCTCGCGGAATGGGAGCAGTCTCGCGTGGTCGGCGAGGACAGCTAGACTCTCCTCTTGTCGCATCGGCGCTCCCAGCGCCCCCCTCGATCCGGAAGGCACCCCATGGGTTCTGTCATCAAGAAGCGCCGCAAGCGCATGGCGAAGAAGAAGCACCGCAAGCTGCTCCGCAAGAC
>RZYE01000480.1 GCA_009930425.1 Actinomycetota bacterium
CCATGAACTCGAGAAGTTCCTGAAGTTCGGCTACCCCGAGAACGGTGAGCCGGTCACCTTTGCCCGCTACACCGGCCAGGAGTCGCCGGAGGAACGCCGGGCCATCCTCGCCGACCCACCCGACGTCCTGCTCACCAACTACGTGATGCTCGAACTGGTCCTGACCCGACCGGACGAGCGCGCCCACCTCATCCGCGCCGCGAAGGGACTCCGCTTACTCGTCCTCGACGAACTCCATACCTACCGCGGCCGCCAGGGTGCCGATGTCGCCCTCCTGGTCCGCCGCCTCCGCGACGTCTGCGAGTCGCCCACCCTCCAGGCCATCGGTACGTCCGCCACCATGGCGTCCGGTGGCTCGATGGCGGACCAACAGCGCGTCGTCGCCGACGTCGCCACCCGCCTGTTCGGCTCCGAGGTCACGCCGGACCGGGTGATCGGCGAGACCCTCCGGCGCGCGACGACGACGCCGCCCGCGCCGCCGTCGTCGACCTCCGGTGACCGGCTGGCCGAGGCGGTCGAGACAGCGCTCGCCCAGCAGGCGAGCCCGCCCCGCCCGTACGCGGAGCTGGCGTCCGACCCCTTCGCCGCGTGGATCGAAACCACCTTCGGGCTGGACACGGAGCCTGGCACCGGGCGGCTGGTGCGTCGGAAGCCCATCACGGTGCCGCACGCCGCCTCGACCCTCGCCACCGCCACGGGCCTCACGCCGGAGCGCTGCGAACAGGCCATCCGTGCGATCCTCGGCGAGGGCTCCCAAGCGCGCGATCCCGAGACCGGCCGGCCGCTGTTCGCCTTCCGTCTCCACCAGTTCCTCTCGAAGGGGGACACGGTGTACGTCTCGGTGGAACCGGAGGAGGTCCGCCACCTCACGGACACCTACCAACTCCGCGTCCCCGGCGCCCCTGAGAAGGCACTGCTCCCGCTCGGATTCTGCCGTGAGTGCGGTCAGGAGTACCTCGTGGTGGCACGCACCGAGAAGCTCGGAGTGCCCACCTACGTCCCCCGCAAGGACCGGGACGCGTCGGGCGGTGATGCCGTCACCGGGTACCTCTACGTGTCCTCCGACCTGCCGTGGCCCGCTGACCCGGTGACCGATGACCGCCTGCCGGACCACTGGCTGGTGGAACTGGAGGACGGCAGCCGGGCAGTGACGGCCACGAAGCAGAAGTACCTCCCCCGGGAGGTCTGGCTCGCCCCGGACGGATCCGAGCTCCCCCACGGGCAGGGGATGCAGGCGTGGTTCATGTCCACCCCGTTCGCGTTCTGCCTGCGGTGCCGCGTCTCGTACGAGCAGGTGCGCGGGAGCGACTTCGCCAAGCTGGCCACCCTGGACCAGGAGGGCCGGTCTTCGGCGGTCACCGTGGTGTCCGCGAGTATCGTCCGCTCGCTGAAGGCCCTGCCGTCGGAGGAGCTCGGAGAGGACGCCCGCAAGCTCCTCACCTTCGTGGACAACCGCCAGGACGCCTCGCTCCAGGCCGGGCACTTCAACGACTAC
>RZYE01000481.1 GCA_009930425.1 Actinomycetota bacterium
CGGGCGCTGCTGCTCCGTGGCGGGCTGGTGGTCGAGACCACGCTGGATCCCAAGCACCAGAAGGCCGCCTACGACGCGGTGGCGTCCACCGTCCCGGTGAACGACTCCTCCAACGTCAAGCAGGCGATCGTCTCCGTGGTCCCGGGAACCGGCGCGATCCGGGCGATCGCGCAGAACACGAACTACGGCACCAACGCCGTCCCCGAGGATCCGACACGGACCGCGGTCAACTTCGCCGTCGACCGGGCGCACGGCGGTGGCGAGGGCTTCCAGACCGGATCCGCCTTCAAGGCCCTCGTCCTCACGCAGTGGCTGCGCACCGGTCACTCCCTCTCGGACATCGTGGCCGGCAACAAGCCGTCCTACCCCCGCGACGTCTGGAACATCTCCTGCGCCCCGGAGAACCGTCCGTTGGAGCCCTATGAGCCCAAGAACCTCGAGGGATCGGGCGGTGCGCGGGTCTCCGTGCTGGAGGCCACCCGCAAGTCGATCAACCTCCCCTTCGTCGAGATGGCCAGCCAGATGGACCTCTGCGGCATCGCCGATGTCGCTGGGTCGATGGGCCTGAAGAAGGGCAATGGCGAACCGCTCGAGATCGTGCCGTCGATGGCGCTCGGGTCGAATACGATCACCCCGCTGGACATGGCCTCGGCATTCGCCACCTTCGCGAACGACGGCGTGTACTGCAGCCCGGTGGCCATCTCGCGCGTGACCACGCGGGAGGGCGAGGAGCTCGCGGTCCCCGAGTCCGAGTGCACCCGCGTGCTCGAGACCGAGATCGCCCGTGGCATGAACTACGCGCTGCAGGAGGTCGCGAAGCCCGGCGGGACGGGGTCAGCGGCGGCCCTCCCCGGCCGCCCGATCGCCGGCAAGACCGGAACGGCCAACATGGACTACCACGCCTGGTTCGTGGGCTACACCCCGCAGCTGGCGGCAGCCGTCTGGACGGGCCACAACGAGGGCAACGTCTCGATGTTCGACTCCGTGATCAACGGGCGGTACTACCGGTACGTCTACGGTGGCGTCATCGCCGCGCCGACGTGGAAGAAGTACATGGACGTCGTCATGGACGGCGTACCCGTGGAGGGCTTCCCGTCCCCGAACGACAAGATCATCTACGGCGAGAAGCGCGCGGTTCCGAGCGTCTACGGCCGGAGCATCGCCTCGGCAACGGAGATCCTCGAGGAGGCGGGCTTCGCCGTCCAGGTGGGCGGGAACATCTACTCCTCCTACGCCTACGGAACAGTGGCGGGGATGACACCGCGCCCGGGTGCGCAGCTCACGGCGGGTTCGGTGATCGTGCTCAACCCGAGTGCCGGGCCCGCTCCTGCACCACCACCGAGGCCCGCGCCGGAGCCCGAGCCCGAGCCTGGACCACCCGATGACGATGGTGGCGACGACGATGGCCGGGGCGGAGGCAATGAGCGCGTTCCGTAGCGCCGCCCTCGTCGCGTCGGTGGGAGCCGCGGCTCTCGGATGGGGCCTCCACGAGG
>RZYE01000095.1 GCA_009930425.1 Actinomycetota bacterium
GCGTCGTGGTCGATGAAGTCCGTGCCGAGGCGCTCGGCGAGCGCCGCCCCCACCGTGGTCTTGCCGGACCCCGGCGGGCCCACCAGGGCGATCACAGCCCGACGATCGGGGCGACGTTGGAATCGATCGAGTCGAGGTAGCCGCGGAGGTTCCGCCGCACCTCCTCCAGCCCGTCGCCCCCGGTCTTCCGCAGGAGTTCCTCGGCGAGGACGATCGCGACCATCGCCTGGGCGACGACGGCGGCGGGAGCGGCGGCGCACACGTCGGACCGCTGGTTGATGGCCTTGGCCGCCTCCCCCGTGATCGTGTCCACCGTCCGCAGGGCGCGAGGAACCGACGAGATGGGCTTCAGGGCGGCGCGGGCCACGATGGGCGAGCCGTTGGACATGCCGCCCTCGAGCCCGCCGGCCCGGTTCGTCATGCGGCCGTCGTGGGTCATCTCGTCGTGGGCCCGGGAGCCCCGGCGGCGAGCGGTGGCGAAGCCGTCGCCGATCTCGACCCCCTTGATGGCCTGGATTCCCATGAGCGCGCCGGCGATCCGCGCATCCAGCCGCTCCGGCCCGCTGACGTAGGTCCCGAGCCCCACGGGAACTCCGTAGGCGATCACCTCGACGACGCCTCCGAGGGTGTCCGCGTCCTTCCGGGCTGCGTCGATCTCGGCGACCATCGCCGCGGAGACCTCCTCGTCGAGGCAGCGCACCGCGGTCCCGTCGAGGGCGGGCGTGTCGTCCGGCCCGGGCCTGGGGGCGTCGTCGGGCAGGGAGACCTTCCCCACGCCGGTGACGTGCGAGACGAGGCGGATACCGGCCACCTGGTCCAGGACGGCCTCCGCGATGGTCCCCACCACCACGCGCGCGGCGGTCTCCCGGGCGCTGGCGCGCTCCAGGACGGGCCTGATCTCGGAGTGCCCGAACTTGACCATGCCGGCGAGGTCGGCGTGGCCCGGCCGCGGGCGCGTGAGCGGCGCCCCGCGCGGGGTGCCCGCCACGTCCCCCTCCACGGGATCGGCGGCCATGACCTCCTGCCACTTGGGCCACTCCGTGTTCCCGACCATGACGGCGATGGGCGATCCGAGGGTGCGCCCGTGCCGGATGCCCGCGAGGATGGTGAGCTCGTCCTGCTCGAACTTCATGCGGGCGCCGCGCCCGTACCCCAGCCGGCGCCGGGCGAGCGCGGCCTGGAAGTCGGCCGTGGTGATCGTGACTCCGGCGGGGACACCCTCCGCGAGGGCGACGAGGGCCGGCCCGTGGGACTCGCCGGCGGTCTGCCAGGTGAACATGCCCCGATCCTGCCAGAGCGGGATCAGAAACCCCACCTCGTCCACCACGTGGCGGCGATCGCCCCGGTCGCGAGCGCGGGGACGAGCGGGACCCGCGTGGAGAGGGAGAGTCGGCCGGCGGCACGGCCGGCGAGGACCGCGAGGCCGCCGGCCACGGACGCCGCGACGAGGGCGGCCACGGGTGCCCGGGGATCGAGCCAGCCGGTCCACAGCCCGACCAACGCGCCCACCTTCACGTCGCCGAGTCCGACCCCACCGCGAGTGGCGGCGGAGACGGCGAGCAGGGCGAGCGCCACGCCTCCCGCCCCGAGGGCGGCACCCGCCAACCGCGGGAGGTCACCCGCCGCTCCGGCCCAGCCGAGCAGGACACCCGAGAGCACGGCGAGCGCGGGCAGTACCACGCGATTCGGGACGCGGTGCGTTCGCAGGTCCGACGCGGCGAGCCAGCCCACCACCGCACCGACGCCGCCGCCCACGAGGACGTGGGGCAGGTCGGTGCCGGGAAGTGCGAGGGCGAGCGCGACCAGCAGGAGGAGTGTCACCCCTCGTTCTCGTCCCTCCACCGCCGGAACTCCTGCACGTACCCCAGGTGCTCCTCCAGGCTCGAGGCGAACTTGGTCTCCCCGGTGTCGAGGTTGACGGTCACGAAGTACAGCCAGTCACCCTCGGGTGGGTTGAGGACCGCCTCGATGGCGGCGAGTCCCGGCGAGCCGATCGGTGTCGGCGGCAGGCCGGGGTGGATGTAGGTGTTGAAGGGCGTGTCGGTGTCGAGCTGCTCCTGGGTGGGGACGCCGCCGATCTGGCCGACGCCGTAGAGGACCGTGGAGTCCATCTGCAGCCGCCCGCCGACGTCGGCGGTGGTGTCGGTGAGCCGGTTCTCGATGACCCGGGCGATCTGGCCGTAGTACTGCGGGGTCCCCTCGCGCTCCACGATGGAGGCGATGATGAGGGTCTCCTGCCAGTCCTCGCGCGGCACCCCGGCGGTCTCCAGGTTGGACACCGTCTTGGCGACCATGGTGGCGAGCACGTCGGTGGCCGTGGCGGTCGGGGCGAACGGGTAGGTCGCCGCCGCGAACCAGCCCTCCGGGTTCCCCCCGGCCTCGGGCGGCAACCCGATCGCCTCGGAATCCTCGGCGGCCGCGACCACGTCGTCGAACGGGATCTCCATGACGTTGGCAACCCGCTCGTAGACCTGCTTCGCGATGAAGCCCTCCGGGACGGTGATGGTCAACTCGGCGCGATTGGCCGGGTCGAGGAGCGCGGCGACGGCGTCGGAGGACTTCATCTCGCGCATCAGCGCGTAGGTCCCCGCCTGGATCGAGCTGGAGTTGGGGTTGTCCCGGAACGCGGCGCTGAACGCGTCGACCGTCTTCACGACCCCGGCGTCCTTGAGGAGGATGCCGATGTCCTGGCCGTTGGCACCCGAGGGGATGTCGACGATGACCTCGCCGGAGCCGGGGCCGGCGAAGTCCTCGGGTGGGGGCGCGGTGTCGAACAGCCCGGACACGCTGGGCCAGGCGAAGAAGATCGCCGCCCCCACCAGGGCGACGCCCAGCACCATCGCGACGACCGTCCGCCGGCGCCGCCTCGTCCGGTGGGCCCGCTGGGCGGCACGGCGTGCCTCCCGCCGCGACAGGCCGTCGTCGAACAGCTCACTCATCGGTTCCCTCCAGAAGTTCGCCCGCGGGCTCGCCGGTGCTCCGCTCGATGGCCAGGGCCTGGTCCAGGATCATCGTGGCCGCGACCTGGTCGACCACGCTGCGGTGCTTGCGTCCCGGCCGGCCCGAGCCGTGCAGTGCCTGGTGGGCGCTCACGGTGGTGAGCCGCTCGTCGACGAGCCGCACCGGAACCCGGATCCGTCGGGCAACCTCACCAGCATAACGGCGGGCCCGAACAGCCGCCTCGGTCTCCCGTCCGGACAGCGCCAGCGGGAGTCCCACCACCACCTCGATGGCGTCGAACTCCTCCACGATCCGCGCCAGCGCGCCGATCTCCGATCCGTCCGGGGCCCGGCGAAGGGTTCGCACGGGCAGGGCGAGGGTGCCGGCCGCGTCCGAGCGAGCGACGCCGACCCGCACCTCCCCGACGTCGACCGCGACGCGCGTGCCGTGCCGGAAGGTCATGTGGCCGCGCGGGTGATCGCCGACTGCAGGGAGGCGACGGCGTCGCCCACGGCCTCGGGCCGCGTCCCCCCGCCCTGGGCAACGTCGTCGCGCCCGCCGCCACCACCGCCGAGGACGCGCGCAGCCTCGCGGACGAGCGCACCGGCCCTCACCCCGTGGTCCCGGGCCTCCGGGGAGGTCGCGACCACGACGAGCGGCCTGCCGGCCGAACGGCCGAGGACGGCCACGACCGCTCCCGCACCGAGACGGCCACGGACGTCCAGGGCAAGGGTGCGCAGGTCGTCGGCCCCCGGGACCTCGCCGGCGTCGTGCACGACGACGGTGAGCGGCCCGACCCGGCGGGCGCCGGCCGCGACCTGCCCGGCACTGGCGAGGAGCTGGGCGGTGCGCACCTGGGCCAGGTCCTTCTCCGCCTGCTTGAGCCGGCCCATGATCTGGGAGATCCGCTCGGGCAGCTCGTCCGGGCGGGCGCCGACGAGGCGGGACACCTGCGAGACCAGCGCGCTCTCCTTCGCCTGGTGGGCGTACGCACCGGAGCCGACGAGCGCCTCGATGCGCCGGACACCGGAGCCGATGGAGGACTCGCCGAGCAGGTTGACGCGTCCGATGTGGCCGGTGAGCGGCACGTGGGTGCCGGCGCACAGCTCGAGCGACCAGCCGTCCCCGATGGAGACCACCCGCACGCGCTTGCCGTACTTCTCCCCGAAGAGTGCCATCGCGCCGCGGCGCCGTGCCTCCTCCAGGTCCATGACGGAGTCCGTGATCCCCAGGTTCTCGGCCAACAGCTCGTTGACCCGGCCCTCGATGCCCTGCATGGCGCTGTCGGGGACGGCAGAGCCGTGCTGGAAGTCGAACCGGAGGCGCGAGGGCGCGTTCTCGGAGCCAGCCTGGGTGGCCTGAGGGCCGAGGAACTCGTGCAGCGCCTTGTGCACCATGTGGGTGGCGGTGTGGGCCTGGGAGATCTGGCGGCGGCGGTCCACGTCGATGCTGGCCACGCCCACCTCGTCCAGGGTGAGCTGGCCCTCGGTGAGGGTGCCCCGGTGGACCGGGAGGCCCTTGACGGGCGCCTGCGTGTCGTACACGTCCACGATGGCGCCGCCGGAGAAGCGGAGCGTGCCCTGGTCGGCGAGCTGGCCACCCATCTCGGCGTAGAAGGGGGTGCGGTCGAGGACGACCTCGACCTGGGCCGGAGCCGTGGCGCTCGGCACGGGAACGCCGTCGAGGAGGATGCCGACCACCCGGACCTCGGCCGTCGTCTCGTGGTAGCCGACGAACTCGGCGTCGCCCCCGAGCCGGGAGCGGAACTCGTTGAAGACCGTGGTGTCGAGGTGTCCGGCCTTCTTGTCCAGCGCGTCCTGGCGGGCCCGCCGCTTCTGCTCCGTCATGAGCGTCCGGAAGCCCTCGGCATCGACGTCGACGCCCTGCTCGGCGGCGATCTCGAGCGTGAGGTCGATGGGGAAGCCGTAGGTGTCGTGCAGCGCGAAGGCGTCGGCGCCGGAGACCTCGCTCCCGGCGGCCTTCGCCTGGCCGATGGCGCCCTCGAGGAGGGTGGTCCCGGCGGCGAGGGTGCGGCGGAAGGCCTGCTCCTCGGCGTAGGCGACCTCGGAGATGCGCGGGAAGTCCGCCTCGACCTCGGGATAGGACAGCTTCATGACCTCCATCGAGACCGGGAGCAGCTCCGGCAGCACCGGCGTGCTGATCCCGAGCAACCGCATCGAGCGCACGGCCCGCCGGATCAGGCGCCGCAGCACGTAGCCGCGGCCGTCGTTGCCGGGCCTGACCCCGTCGGCGATGAGCATGAGCGCGGAGCGGACGTGGTCGGCCACGATGCGCAGCCGGATGTCGTCCTCCTCCCTGGCGCCGTAGGTCGTCCCGGCCATGGCCGCGGCACGCTCGATCACGGGGTAGACCTCGTCGATCTCGTACATGCTGCCCTTGCCCTGCAGCAGGTAGGCGAGCCGCTCGAGCCCGAGCCCGGTGTCGATGGACTTGTGCTCGAGCTCGCCGAGCAGCGGGTAGTCCTTGCCGGACCCCTCGCCGCGCAGGTACTGGTCGAACACGAGGTTCCAGATCTCGAGGAAGCGGTCGCCCCTGGTGTCAACGAGGGGGCCGCCGTCGGGGCCGAACTCGGGTCCACGGTCGTAGTGGATCTCGCAGCAGGGGCCGGCGGGACCGGGCTGTCCGGTGTCCCAGAAGATCTCCTCGCGCGGCAGGGTCTGGACCCGGGACGGGTCGATCCCGTGCGAGGCGAGGATTCCGGAGGACTCGTCGTCGTGCTCCCATATCGTGAACCAGAGACGGTCCCTGTCGAGGCCGTAGCCTCCCTCCTCCTGGGGCGTGGTCAGGAGGGTGATGCCATGGCTGATGGCCCCCTCCTTGAAGTAGTCGCCGAAGGAGAAGTTGCCGCACATCTGGAAGAAGGTGCCGTGCCGGGTCGTGTGGCCGACCTCGTCGATGTCGTTGGTGCGGATGCACTTCTGGACGGAGGCGGCCCGCGGCCACGGCGCCTTCTGGGTCCCCACGAAGTAGGGGATGAACGGCACCATGCCGGCGATCGTGAAGAGGATCGAGGGATCGGGCGAGACGAGGGACACGGAGGGGGCGATGTGGTGCCCGTGCTTCTCGAAGTAGTCCAGCCACCGCTGGCGGATCTCACTGGTTCGCATCGTTCGCTCCTTCGGAGGGGTGCTCCCCCGGATGGCTGTGATCGCTCATGCCGCGGCGTTCGCGGGCGCGCGTGACCCGCTCCGGGCTGGGGGCGAGCTCGGAGAGCAGGAACTGCTCGTGCTCCCGCATGACGCGGGAGAACTCGGCGGAGAAGTCCCGCCAGGCCGCGAGCGGGGTGCGCATCAGCGGGACCGGCCCCGGAACACGACCCTGCGCGTGGCCTCGGTGAAGGCGGCCACCTTCACGAGTGGCCGTGCGACCGTGGCGGACACCAGGGTGGTGATCGCGGAGATGTTCTGGGCGGCCTCGGCGGCCGGGGTGGTGACGTCGTCAACCTTGGAGAGTTGGGCGTTCGCGAGCCGGACGCTCGTCCCCGCGTCGTCGATCACGGGCACGGAGTGCTCGGTGAGCTGGCGGATCGATCCACGTGCCTCGTCGAGGACCCCACCGAGCTTGAGGAGGGGCACGGCGAGGAACGCCACGAGCGCGACGAACGCCAGCGCTGCGATGAGTCCTGCGATATCTGAGATGGACATTGGCCTCCTTCGTGCCCGCCAAGGATACCCGTTCGTGGATCAGCCCCGGTCGCGGTGCGGCCGGGGCTGGTCCGTGCCCGGCACGCGGCCGGGTGGGAGTGTCAGCGGGAGTAGTGCTCCACGACCAGCTGCTCGTCGCACGTCACCGGGATCTCCTCGCGGCGCGGACGGCGCACGAGCTGGGCGCGCAGCTTCTCGAGCGAGACGTCGAGGTACGGCGGGAGCTCGCCGAGGACGTCGCGGTGGGCGCTGGCGGCCGCGACCTGGAACGGCACCATCACCTGGCTGCGGGGCTTGACCTGGATGACCTGGCCGGGCTTCACGCGGAAGGACGGCCGATCGACCAGCTTGCCGTCCACGAGGATGTGGCGGTGGACGACTGCCTGGCGGGCCTGCGCCATGGTCCGGGCGAAGCCGGAGCGGAGCACGAGCGCGTCGAGGCGCATCTCGAGCAGCTCGACCAGGTTCTCACCGGTCAGTCCGGCGCCCTTGCGGGCCTCGTCGAAGGTGCGGCGGAGCTGGGCCTCGCGGATGCCGTACTGGGCGCGCAGGCGCTGCTTCTCCTTGAGCCGGACGGCGTAGTCGGACTCGGAGCGCTTCCGGGCGCGGCCGTGCTCGCCGGGGCCGTAGGGGCGCTTCTCGAAGTACTTGACCGCCTTGGGGGTCAGCGCGATCCCGAGGGCTCGGGACTGGCGGACC
>RZYE01000482.1 GCA_009930425.1 Actinomycetota bacterium
TGACGGCGTCGAGACCTGCGAGCGAGGCCGGGTTGCCGGCGTAGGTGAGCTTGTCGAGAACCGTGACCGCGGCGTCGGGCCGCTCCGCGACGGTCTGGTGGACGAAGTTGGCGCCGATGAAGCCGGCACCTCCTGTGACGAGCACGCGCATGTCTTGCCTCATCTTCGCAATCAGGGGCCACGAACCCGTCCATGATATGGCCGCCACAGGTTTGCCCGCTGCTGCGTCAGGGGGACGCTAGTCTGGTGGAAACTGGGTGCGGGCTCTGCCCGTTCGCCCGGGATCGGGTGAACCCGGTGCCGGCCGGCAAGATCAGCACCGTGCGGTGCACGACGGAAATCGAGGGACAGTTGGCAGATCTTGAGGCTGTGAGCACCGTCCGGAAGGCCGCCCCCATCTGGCAGCAGTGGAACCTGATCAGCAACTTCGGGCGTCGCGACCTGAAGGCCAAGTTCAAGGGAACGTGGCTCGGGTGGGCGTGGTCCCTCTTGGTCCCCCTGGCGTCGCTCGGCATCTACACGCTCATCTTCTCGATCGTGTTCCGCATGGCGCCGCCCGACCTCGGCAACGGGAGGGACGGCATCTTCGCGGTCTGGTTGTTTGCGGGCCTGACGCTGTGGACCTTCTTCGCCTCGTCGATCAACTCCGGGATCGCGGGCCTCGGATCGAGCGGTGGAATGCTGCAGAAGGTCTACTTCCCTCCCTATGCCCCGGTCCTCGGGGCGGGGCTGGCGGTCGGCGTGCAGAGCCTGATCGAGATCGGAATCTTCCTGGTGATCCTCCTGATCCTCGGCAACATCGGATGGACGTGGCTCCTCGTTCCACTGCTCCTCGGCACCTACATGGTGTTCTGCTGGTCGCTGGCCACGGGGATCGCGATCATGAACGTGTACTACCGGGACCTTGCCCACCTCGTGAACGTGGCCCTGCAACTGCTCTTCTACCTGACCCCGATCCTCTACACCACGGATTTCATTCCCGAGTCCTGGCGCGGAATCCCCTTGCGCGAAGCGGTGATGCTGTCTCCGCTCGCGGACTTCATAACGCTCTTCCGAAACATCACCTATGACCTGACGCCTGGTGACCCGGGCGATTGGCTCAGCGTCGTGGCATGGACCGGCGTGGCGCTCCTCTGGGCTGCCTGGGTGAATCGCCGCCGTGGCGCGGACCTGGGGGAGCAGTTGTGAGCGACCACGCGATCCGGGTCGAGGAACTCTCGAAGGTGTTCACCATCCAGAACGAGCGGAGAGACTCCCTGAAGGAGCGCTTCATCCGCGGCCGTTCACGGGGAACTGCGCAATTCAAGGCGTTGGACGATGTCAGCTTCGAGGTACCGAGGGGAACGACATTCGGCCTGATCGGGCACAACGGCTCGGGCAAGTCGACGATGCTGAAGATCCTTGCCGGTGTCTATCGTCCATCGTCGGGACGACTGCTCGTCGACGGGAGGGTCTCGGCGCTGCTCGAACTCGGTGCGGGCTTTCACGG
>RZYE01000483.1 GCA_009930425.1 Actinomycetota bacterium
GTCACCAGCACGCAATGTCAGGGCCGGGGCTGCACGATTCGCCATACCCCATCATCCCAAAACCCCTACCGTTTAGGAACTAACGACACACCGCACTAGAACCCGGCGAGGTTGTTGATGCCGTCCTGCCTCCACGCCGACTCCCTGGGCGCGCATCAGCGGGATGCTGCGGTCCATCAGGCCCTGGTGTAGCTCAGCTCGGGGCTGGGCTTGTGCGTGCAGTTGACGTACACCGCGGGCAGGTCGTCGTACGTCGCGGGTGGCTCCAGGTGATCGTCCATGTCCGAACGCGCAGTGGAGTCGTGCAGTTGCCCGGTCATTCGTTGCGAGCGACCAGGCGCCCCACGACCTCACCCCGCTCGAGCTTCTCCAGCCCGTTAGGAATCTCGTCGAGGGTGATGAGGGTGGTCTCGATCCGCAGGCCCTCAGCCATCAGCCGGAGCACGTCCAGGGCGTCCGCCATGCTGCCGCCCAGCGATCCGCGCAGGGTGATGTCCCGAGTGACGAGGGTGGAGGTATTGATGGTCGCCTCGCTGCGGCCAAGACCGACTTGGACCACGGTGCCGGCCGGCTTGATGGCCTCGATGGCACCAGCGGTGGTGGTGCCGAAGCCCGCGAAGTCGATGATGGCGTCCAGTTCGAGATCGGCCAGTCTGCCCACGTCCGCGACCACCGAGGAGACCCCGGCCGCGGTGGCCTTCTCCCACACATCCTGGTTGATCTCTGCTGCGTGGACCTCGGCCCCGAGCATCACAGCCATCTTCGCGGCCGTCAGGCCCAGCCCGCCGAGGCCGATGATGCCGACCTTCAGGCCCGGGCCCACCCCCGCCAGTCGCAGGGCCTTCCGGGACGTCTGGCCGGCGTCTGTGGCCGCTGCAGCCTGGTCGAAGGGTACGGAGTCGGCAACCTTCATCAGCTGCGACACCTTGCCGATGCACTTCGTGCCGAACCCGCCGTCCTGGGTCAGTCCCGGCGCATCCAGTCCGAGCCCGGCGATCGCGACCTTGTCACCCACCTTCCAGTCCGACACGTTGGGTCCGACAGCGCTGATCGTGCCGGCGACCTCGTGCCCGAGAATGATGGGGATGGTGGCCAGCATCCAGGTGATGGTGCCGTCCATGATTCCAATGTCGCTGTGGCAGATTCCGGCGGCCTTGACGTCCACCGCGACTTCGTCCTCGCCCGGCTGTGGATCCGGCTTCTCGACGAGTACGAGCGGTTCCCCGATCTTCTGGAACTCCCAGCCCTTCATGACCAGCCTTTCACCAACCCCGATGTCGATTGCGTGCCTCTGGTGCCGTGGCATCCGAGGCAGTCCTCATGACGAGGGCCAGGTCGAGGTCTCCTGGCACCAGCGACTCTATCGAGCCGAACGGCGTGCGGGGGTGGACTAGGGCGTGTCTCCTAACCTCTTGAGGCAGATGGTGATGGCCCTGAGGACGACGCCGCCACGGTAGGTCAGGGCGAGTTTGTCGTATCGGGTGGCCAG
>RZYE01000484.1 GCA_009930425.1 Actinomycetota bacterium
TCGACGACGTGGGGCACCTGACCGCCTCTGCGTCCACTCTGGCGCAGTCGCCATCAAGACGATTGGCGGCAGTTCCGGAACTGGAGCCCCGACGGTTCGGGAACAAGGAGTGGCTCGGCATGAGGTGTCGTTCACTCGTCGCGAATCGACGCGGGTTCTCTCTCTCGCCGGCCGCGCAACAGGGCTGCGATCCACCAGCCGAGGCCGGCGCCGACCGCAGCGATCAGGGCGATCCCTACCTCCTTGGTTCCGAACCAGAACACGACTCCGAACAAGACCGCGAGGACGAGTCCCGGCGCCACAACGCTGTTGGGCTTCTTCATCTCTCATTTCCTTCCACGGGTTGCGTTGTCGGGGGGAATTGCTGACTAGCGGCATATGGCCGAGACCGCACCCCAGCAACCGAGCGCCCCGATGAGTCCGCAGACGCCAGCGCAGGTGAGTCCTCCGACACCGCTGACCAGTCCGAGCGCCGCACACGCCAGGTAGCATCCGATGCCCCCACCGGTTCCACACAGTGCGGTGACGATCCCAACACACCAGTTCGACGCCATGATTGTGGCGTCGCCGGCCTGCAATGCGCAGGTCCCTGTTCCTGCAGCCTCGGCAGTTGCAGCGTCGACGTGCTCAAAGCCGGCACCTGCAGCGAACTCGCCGGTGGTTGCGTCGAAGACACCTGAGTAGACCATGGCTCCATCGTCGATCACCTGCATTCTGGCGGAACCGGCCGCGTTGGGCGTGACCACGATCTTTCGGACCGCCTCAAGTGACCGCGATTCGACATCCACCAGCATGCTCAGGATGACGCTTCGATCCTTCGCAAAGGACGGCACGACGACGACGGCGTACGGGCCGTCGACCTCAATCGTGCCTCTCTTGAAGTCGAAGCGGGCACCCACATCGCGTTGCGCGACGGCCTCCGTCCTGAATTCGGGCGAACCCTGGACCACCGCGCGCGCCACGTTCTCCTGCGTGCCGACGTCGAGTGACTCCCATGCGGGCGACGACGCAGACGCCGGTGAGACGGTGATCAGAAGGAGCGCAATCACAACTGCCGAAATGGCTGATTTGAACCTCGCCGCAATTCTGTTATCAGACATGTTTCCCCCTGTCTTGATTGCGATTAACATCATCGTCGCGGCGACAGTATCGAATAGGGTGCCCGCACGACTTCGGTGCGGACAGGCACTTTCTGTCATGGCACGAAGCTGCCAGATCGCGGCACCACGTGGCCCTAAGCGACCGCCACGTCATTGGGGGCTTCTGTGACGCATCCATGGGTGGGAGATGCTGGAGCGGCGCGGGGGGTGCGGCTGCTACCGGAACCCCACGCGCGATCGTGGGCTCGTGATGGGTGCGGCCCGCGTGGTGGCGGAGGCGACTTGCCCGCCTCGGGGCCGTGGTCCTACCGGGTGCGGCGAACGCTCGTGAGGTTGTCAGCGCGGGATGAGAAGGTGATTCGGGAGATGCTCGAGCCGATGCTTCGTCC
>RZYE01000485.1 GCA_009930425.1 Actinomycetota bacterium
AACTACGAGGGCTCGCGCCAGTTCGAGGCCCAGCTCCTGGTCCGCATCGAGGCAGGGAACGCGCCGGACGTCGCCTACGTCCCGCAGCCGGGCCTGATCGAGAAGATCGCCACCGACTTCCCGGACGCGATGGTCCCGGTCGGGGAGTTGGCCGAATCCAACACCGACCAGTACTACAACGAGGCGTGGAAGGGGTACGGCAGCGTCGACGGCACGTTCTACGGTGCACCACTGGGCGCCAATGCCAAGTCGTTCGTCTGGTACTCGCCCCAGGCCTTCGCCGACAACGGCTACGAGATCCCGGAGACCTGGGACGAGCTCCTGGCCCTGTCCGACCAGATCGCCGCGGACAACGCAGACGACCCCGACGTCAAGCCGTGGTGCGCCGGCATCGAATCCGGCGACGCCACCGGCTGGCCGGCAACCGACTGGATCGAGGACCTCGTCCTCCGCACGGCGGGCCCGGACGTGTACGACCAGTGGGTGACCCACCAGATCCCGTTCAATGACCCACAGATCCTCGAGGCAATGGACGCGGCTGACCAGATCCTGCGGAACGAGGAGTACGTCAACGGTGGTCTCGGCGGCGTGACCTCGGTCGCCACCACCGCCTTCGGTGATGCGGCTCTGCCGATCCTCGACGGCTTCTGCTTCCTGCACCGCCAGGCGTCCTTCTACCAGGCCAACTGGCCGGAGGGCACCGACGTCTCCGAGAACGGCGATGTCTTCGCCTTCTACTTCCCGGGCCTCACCGCCGATGACAAGCCGCTGCTTGTTGGCGGCGAGTTCACCGTGGCGTTCTCCGACCGGCCCGAGGTCGCCGCCTTCCAGGCCTACCTCACCAGCCCGGAGTGGGCGAACGAGAAGGCCAAGGTCTCCGGACCCGGTTGGGTGACGGCGAACTCCGAACTGGACCCCGCGAACCTGGTGTCCCCGATCGATCAGCTCTCATTCGAACTGTTGACCGACCCCAACACGGTCGTCCGCTTCGACGGCTCCGACCTCATGCCCGGCGCAGTCGGCGCCGGCACGTTCTGGAGCAACATGACGCAGTGGATCGCCGAGGGCAAGGACTCGCAGGCCGTTCTGGACGACATCGAGGCCAGCTGGCCGTGATCCGTTGATCGAGTGCGCCGGACGGATGGGTGGGAGCGTCTTTCCTCCCATCCATCCGTTCGGCACGTACTCGTCCGACTGAAAGGACTCTCATGGATTTCCTCCTAGGAGCCGATAGCAGCGCCCAGAAGCTCGCGGTCATGGTCGTGGCGAATCCTCCTGTTCGTCGTCGTCATGACGGCTCTCCTGCTCGTCTCCGAGCTTCCGAAGATGCCGCGGTGGCTCGTCATCATCGCCTTCCTCGGCCCGACCGTCCTGCTCATCCTGTTCGGCCTCGTCTACCCGGCCATCTCCACGATCCTCGGATCGTTCAAGAGCGGGAACCAGCAGGAGTGGGTGGGGATCGAGAACTACACGGCGGTCTTCACCAAT
>RZYE01000486.1 GCA_009930425.1 Actinomycetota bacterium
TCCACCCCTTTCGGGCAGACCACTTCAGCCCGACTACTCGGACCGCGATGTCACGTCGGTGATGTCACCGATGATCCCCGCCGCCGACTTCGGCCACGCGAAGTACCGGAACGCCATGTTGATCATCGTCTGGAGCCGGTTGCGCCCCCCGAGCAGCGCCAGCAGGTGGACGCCCACCCAGAGCGACCATGCCGGGAAGCCGTCCACGGCGAGTCCGGGTGGGATCTGGGCAACGGCCGCATTCCTCCCGATCGTCGCCATCGTGCCCTTGTCGCGGTAGGCGAAGGGAGTCGTCGCCTCGCCGGCGTCGGTGGCGATGATGTGCCGGGCGGCGTGGTCGCCCATCTGCAGGGCGGGCTGGGCGAGCTGGGGTTGAGGGTTGTCCGGGTCCAGGGCGCAGTCGCCGACGGCGTACACGTCCTCGGTTCCCACCACCCGCAGGTCCGGCCCCACCAGGATGCGGCCGCCGCGCCCCTGGGGCAGGCCCCACTGCGAGACGACCTCGTGCGCGCCGACACCCGACGCCCAGATGACCACATCGGTGTCGAGCACTCCGCCGTCCGCGAACTCGAGCGCATCGGCCCTCACGGCCTTCACGGCCGTCCTGAGCCGCACGTCGACCCCCCGCTTGCGCAGCTCCCGGAGGGTGTAGCGCTGCAGCTTCTCCGTGAACGGCGCCAGGACCGTTTCCGACATCTCCACGAGGACGACGCGGAAGTTGTCCTGGTGGAGTTCGGGGTAGACGACAGGGAGGGCCTCGGACTTCATCTCCGCGAGCGAGCCGGCCATCTCGACGCCGGTTGCCCCGCCACCCACCACGGCCACCGTGAACCGCCGGTCCGGATCCTTCGATGCGGTGAGGTGTTCCAGTCCGGAGAAGATCAGGTCCCTCACCTTGAGGGCCTCGGCGCGCGTGTAGATGGTGCGTGCGTTCTCCGCAGCCCCGGGGATGCCGAAGAAGTTGGCGCCGACCCCCTGGGCGAGCACGAGCTTGTCATAGGGCAGTGGAGCGCCGCGGCTCACCACCACCTGCTTCGCCTCGGTGTCGATGCCCGTCACGGTCGCACGCCGGAAGGCGCCGGTGCCCTCGCCCCTGGTGCTGACGTAGCGGCGCAGGGAGTAGGTGATGTCGCCGGGGTTCAGTCCGCCGGTGGCCACCTGGTACAGGAGTGGTTGGAAGGTGGTGTACGGGTTCCTGTCGACCAGGGTGACGTCGTACCCCGCCCTCATCAGGACGCGGAAGGCGTGCAGCCCCCCGAATCCGCCGCCGACGATGACCACGCGTGACCTGTCCATGGTTGCTCACTCTCTGGTGTGACGTGTGTCCCATGCTACCGATGGGGAATATCTCGCAGCCTCACGTGTTTTCATACCCGTGGGGGTATGAACCCGACCCGCCCCCGAGGAGAGACATGAGCACCATTGCACTGACCGAGGAAAACTTCGTCAGCACGATCGAGGACAACTCGATCGTCCTGATCGACTTCT
>RZYE01000487.1 GCA_009930425.1 Actinomycetota bacterium
AACGCCCAGCACCAGCTCCATGTGCCCACGATACCGGCGGCAGGAGCGCAGGTCGTGGCGAGACGATACGAGCCGAGTAGGGGCGGCGCCGTCCCGATGTGGATTCCGGCCCGCTCCCGGAGAGGACCATGGCAGCACAGCGGAGTGGGAGCTCGGAACAGGTCTGTGGCTCAGGCTCCGAATCGGCTAACGTCGCGTCGATGGGAGCACGATTGGCGGTCACCCGGGAGCAGGTCCTCGCCTACCGCAGGAGAGTGACAGCACTCGAAGAGCGTCTTCCCATGGGCGGGGCCTCCCTGCGCCAGGGGGCCTGGGCCGGCCTGGCCGACAGCGTGCCCCGAGCCGCGTTGCTCTGCCTCCACGCTCGGGTGAAGGACGTGCGGCCCGACACCTGGGAGCACGAGTCGCTCGTGCAACTGTGGAGTCCACGGTTCAGCATCTACGTTCGTGGCAGCGGTCGACCGGCCGGTGTTCACGCTCGGACGGACCTCCGACCTCGCCGAGCGCCGAGCACTCGGTGAGGACCTGGCCGACCGGCTCGAGAAGTTCCTGCAGGGCCGGCGGCTGCCGGTGGCCGAGGCGGCCCGTGGCATCGGGGTGAGTCACCCGAGCGCCCTGCGCCATGCCGCGCCGACCGGCAGGCTCGTGGTGCGGTGGGACGGCGCCCGACAGCCGCACCTGTGGATGGCGCCCCCACCGGAGATGGACCCCTGGAACTGGCACGCCGCTACCTGCACGCGATGGGCCCCGGCACAGTGGAGGGCTTCGGCACCTGGGCTGGCGTGAAACCCTCGACGGCGGCCGCGACGCTCCATGCGCTCCGACCCGAACTCGCCCCCGTGGACACCCCAGCTGGGTAGGCGTGCGTGCTCACCGAGGACGAGGCGACGCTGCGCCAACCGGCCGGTGAGCCGGCACCCGTCCGCCTGCTGCCCAGCGGGGACACGTTCTGCCTGCTACAGGGCGCCGACCGGGAGCTGCTGGTGCCCGAGCCCGACCGGCGGAAGCAGCTTGTGGCCTTCCCGCGTCTGGCCCGACGCGATCCTCACCGACGGCGACGTCGTCGGCGTCTGGCGCCGCGCCCAGCACGTGCTCAACGCCCACCCGTGGACCCGTCTTTCAGCCAGACAGCGGCGGCTGTCGAGGCCGAGGCAGCCGCACTGCCACTACCCGGCGTCGACCGCGACATCGTCATCCACTGGGCCGACGCCTGACCAGAGCCAGCAGCAGACCGGGTGGTGGGGCTCCCTCAACCAGTTCGCCAACCCCGCGAACCACGCACCCAACAACCACCCCGGACCCAGATCTCATCGGGCTCACGATGTCGCTATCCACGGTCCCCTCCACAAGCGCCACGTCAAGCCCTGACCGCGAACCTCGCTGCGCTATGGTCAGCCCACGCCTTGGTCGAAGATGCGCCAAGGAGCGTCCACGGAGCCGCGCACCAAGAGGTAGCCCCACGTGGTGGCGCCCTCGTCCATCGAGCC
>RZYE01000488.1 GCA_009930425.1 Actinomycetota bacterium
ACAACAGAGACGGCCCGACCGCTCCCGCGATCGGGCCTGTGACCTGCGACGATACGTCGGGCTGGCGGGATTTGAACCCACGACCCCTTGACCCCCAGTCAAGTGCGCTACCAAGCTGCGCCACAGCCCGTTGCACGCCGGTGATCCGGCGAGCCACTCAACTATAGGGCACACCCGGCCTCTGCCCGAAACCGGCCCACCGATCCGTCCCCATCATCACGTCTGGCGGCCCGAACCGCAGACACTCGCCGCACCGCGTGCCACGCTGGTACCGTGAAGACGGATCCATCCTCCAGCCTGTTCCCAGGGAAGTTCTTCATCAGCACCGCCCTGGAGGCCCTGGAGACGAAGACCCTGATGTCGGGCGATCTCCTCCAGCGGTACCTGCAGCGCGCCGGCATGGCCGGGATCCTCATCGGGATCTTCTACTCGGTGTACTACGCCACCGTGGCGGCGTTCGCGTCCGTCCAGTACGAGACCATGTCGCTCGAGGGTGTCGGCAGGGTCGTCGGCTCGCTCGCGTTCGGGTGGGCACTGGTGTTCATCTACTACACCAAGTCCGAACTCCTGACCTCCAACATGATGATCGTCACGGTGGGTGCCTACTACCACCAGGCGAGGTGGTGGCGGGTGCTGCGGCTCCTCTTCTTCTGCTACGTGGGCAACATCCTCGGTGGCCTCCTCGTCGCGATCCTCTTCCGCTTCAGCAGCATCATCTCCGGTCCCGTGCTCGAGCAGATGGAGCACTCGGTGGACGTCAAGCTCGGCTACGTGGCCGAGGGCGCCGCCGGCTGGGGCGACCTCTTCGTCCGCGCCATCTTCTGCAACCTGATGATCAACATCGCGATGCTGCTGGTCTACAACGGCCTCATCAAGGACGACCTGACCAAGAGCCTCGCCATGATCATGTCCGTCTTCGTGTTCGCCTTCGCCGGCTTCGAGCACTCGGTGGCCAACTCGGTCCTCTTCATGATCATGGGGTTCCAGCAGGGCATCGACGTCGGTCTCGCCGCCGGCAACGTGGGGATCGCGCTCCTCGGGAACTACGTGGGCGGGGGCCTCCTCATCGGGCTCTACTACGCCTACGTCAACGACGACTCCAAGTACCTTCGCAAGCGACTCGGCGAGAGCGGACAGGAACCTCCGGCCTGACCGCTGCCTGAGAGCTACCGCCGCCGCTTCTCCCGCACCCGCACCGAGATCTCGATGGGCGTGCCCTCGAAGCCGAACGTCTCGCGCAGCCGCCGCTCGATGAAGCGGCGGTACCCGGCCTCGATGAACCCGGTCGCGAAGATCACGAACCGCGGCGGCCGGGCCGACGCCTGGGTGGCGAAGAGGATCCGGGGCTGCTTCCCACCCCGCACGGGGTGCGGGTGCGCCGCCGCGAGCTCGCCGAGGAAGGCGTTCAACCGCCCGGTGGGGATCCGGGTGTCCCAGGACTCCAGCGCGGTGTCGAGTGCCTTCACGAGCCGATCCACGTGCCAG
>RZYE01000489.1 GCA_009930425.1 Actinomycetota bacterium
GCGTTGAAGGAGAACGCGCCCACGTACTGCGCGCCCTCGCGCTGGGCGGCGAACGCGAACCCCCAGATCGCGGCCGTGAGCACGAGGAGGAGGTTGGTCCTGAGGGTGCTCACCGGGTCAGGGTAGCGCCGGGACGGGGGAGGGGCCCCACCCGTCCGGATGGAGCCCCTCGCGCGAGTCCGTCAGACCGCGGCGTTCACCTTGGCCTCAATCGCGGCGCCGACCGTGGCGTCGATCGACTTCCAGTACCAGAAGGCGCGCTCACGGACCTCCTCGGAGACGCCGTCGGACAGGAGCCCGGCAACGGTCTCGACGAGGCGGTCACGCTCCTCCTGGCTGAACACGTCGCGGACGAGGGTTCCGGCCTGGCCGAAGTCGTCGTCCTCGGCGTGGAGGACGTACGCCTGGCGGACCATCTCGCCGTCGGCCTCCCAGCCGTCGTCCACACGGCCCTGGAAGTCCGAGTACGGTCGGCCCACGCTGTTGGGGGCGTAGACGGCGGCCGCGCCGGTGTGGTGGTAGGTCATGGCGCCGTCGGCGTGGTACGTGTTCGTCTCGACGATCGGCCGGTTGACGGGCAGTTGGTCGAAGTTCGTGCCGATGCGGGCGCGGTGGGCGTCCGCGTAGGCGAACACGCGGCCGAGGAGCATCTTGTCCGGGGAGAACCCGACGCCGGGCACCGTGTTGGACGGCGCGAACCCGGCCTGCTCGATCTGGGCGAAGAAGTTCGCCGGGTTCTCGTTGAGCGTCATGACGCCCACCTCGTGGAGCGGGTAGTCCGCGTGCGGCCACACCTTGGTGAGGTCGAAGGGGTTGAAGCGGTAGGTCTTCGCGTCCTCGTAGGGCATCACCTGCACGGAGAGGCGCCACTGCGGGAAGTCCCCGGCCTTGATGGCGTTGAAGAGGTCCCGGCGGTGGAAGTCCGCGTCCGCGCCGGCGATCTTCTCGGCCTCCTCGCCCATGAGGTTCTCGACACCCTGCAGGCTGTGGAAGTGGTACTTCACCCAGAAGCGCTCGCCGGAGGCATTGATCCACATGTAGGTGTGGGAGCTGTAGCCGTTCATGTTGCGCCACGTCTTCGGCAGGCCGCGGTCGCCCATGAGGTAGGTGACCTGGTGCGCCGACTCGGGGTTGAGCGTCCAGAAGTCCCACTGCATGTTGTTGTCCCGCAGGCCCGAGTCCGGCAGGCGCTTCTGCGAGCGGATGAAGTGGGGGAACTTCATGGGGTCACGCACGAAGAAGACCGGGGTGTTGTTCCCGACCATGTCGTAGTTGCCCTCGGTGGTGTAGAACTTCAGCGAGAAGCCGCGCACGTCCCGCCAGGTGTCGGGGGAGCCGAGTTCACCGGCCACGGTGGAGAAGCGGGCCAGCATCCGGGTCTTCACGCCGGGCTGGAAGAGGGCGGCCTTCGTCCACTGGGTGACGTCCGCCGTCGTCTCGAACTCGCCGAACGCGCCGGCGCCCTTGGCGTG
>RZYE01000490.1 GCA_009930425.1 Actinomycetota bacterium
CGTCTACCCCCATCATGGGGCGGCCCTCATCGAGGACATCCGCACACGCAAGATCCGTGGCGAGGAGAAGCTCTACCTCAGGCTCCGAGTGGCACAGGGTGACCTGACCATCGAGGTCCCGGCCGAGAACGTCGACATCGTCGGCGTCCGTGACGTGGTCGGCAAGGAGGGCCTCGAGCGCGTCTTCGAGGTGCTGCGCGCCGAGTACACCGAGGAGCCCACCAACTGGTCCCGCCGGTACAAGGCGAACGTCGAGAAGATCGCCTCCGGGGATGTCATCAAGGTCGCCGAGGTCGTCCGGGACCTGTCGCGGCGCGAGTCCAACCGCGGCCTGTCCGCCGGCGAGAAGCGCATGCTCGCCAAGGCGCGCCAGATCCTCGAGTCCGAGATCGCCCTGGCCGAGAACGCTTCCGAGGAGCAGGCCAAGGAGCGGATCAACTCCGTCCTGGCGTCGTGACCGTCGCGGTCATCGTGACCGCTGCCGGCTCGGGCACGCGTCTCGGCCATGCCCTGCCCAAGGCCTTCGTTCCGCTCGCCGGCGAACCGCTGCTCGTCCACGCGCTGCGGGGTGCGTCGGCCGCCGCGGACCACCTCATCGTGACCGCCCCCGCTGCCCACCTCGCCACCGCACGGGCGCTCGCCGAGCCGTTCGGCGCCGTCGTCGTGGCGGGGGGCGGCACCCGGCAGGCCTCCGTGGCCGCGGGCCTCGCGGCCGTCCCGGACGAGGCCGACGTGGTGCTCGTCCACGACGCCGCCCGCGCCCTGACCCCGTCCGGGCTGTTCGCCGACGTCGTCGCCGCGGTGCGGTCGGGGTGCGGCGGCGTGGTGCCGGGGCTCGCCGTCGTCGACACGGTCAAGGAGGTGGAGCCGGCGGTGGACGGAGGGCCCGAGCGGGTGCTCCGAACCCCGGACCGGGCGAGGCTCCGCGCCGTCCAGACGCCTCAGGGCTTCGACCGTGCCCTCCTCGAGCGCGCCCACGCGGCGGCCCCCGAGGGTTCCGCGTCGGATGACGCCGGCCTGGTCGAGGCGCTCGGCGAGGACGTCTGGGTGGTGCCGGGCAGCGAACTCGCACTGAAGATCACCATCGCCGGCGACCTCGAGATCGCGGAGCGGTGGGTCAGCGCACGGGTGGAGGGCTCTTGACCACAGGGATGCCGCAGGTCGGGATCGGCACCGACGTCCACGCGTTCGCCCGCCCCGAATCGGGGCGGCCGATGTGGCTGGGGTGCGTCGAGTGGCCCGGCGAGACCGGGCTCGAGGGACACTCCGACGGCGACGTCGCCGCGCACGCCGTCGTCGACGCCATCCTCTCCGCCGCCGGCCTCGGGGACATCGGATCGCACTTCGGGACGGCCCGGCCGGAGTGGGCCGGTGCCGCCGGTGCCGCCCTGGTGAGCGAGGCCGCCCGCCTCGTGCGGGCGGCGGGCTGGGAGATCGGCAACGCCGCCGTGCAGGTGATCGGCGTGCGGCC
>RZYE01000491.1 GCA_009930425.1 Actinomycetota bacterium
GACGCCGCGAAGGATCCCTCGCCGGTCTCGGTGCGGTCCGCGATGACCAGCATCGCGACCAGGGAGATGACGAGCAGGATGGCCTGCGCGGCGAGGGCGGGGCCGTCCTCGATGACGCTGCCGGCCACGACCTCGCGGGGGCCGTCGGCCTGCACCACCGTCCACCGCCACACGACGGCCACGAGCGCCGCCGCGAGCGCGGTGAGGACCAGCGGGACCTGGATGCCGCGGCGCGCGGAGCGCGGGAGGAAGGCCTCCAGCAGCACGCCGAGGACGGCGGTTCCGAAGACGATCAGGATCGGCGTGAGCGCGGCCCAGTCGATGGCCGGTGCTGTGAACGTCATTTCGCGCTCCCCTCGATCGCAAGGGCGGTGGTGGAGTCAAGCGTCTGGACGAGCGGTGCGCTCGAGTCCGCGATCGGCGAGAGCACGTCGAGGACGGGCCCGGGGAAGAAGCCGAGCACGAGCATCGCCACGACCAGGGGCGCCATCGCCCACTTCTCCCGCCCCACGAGGTCCGGGGCCCCCGTGATGCCCTCCTCCTTCGGCCCGGTGAACATCCGCTGGTAGGGCAGCAGGACGTACAGGGCCGCGATGATCACGCCGAGCACCGCGAAGGAGGCCGCCACCCAGTTCGCCTCGAAGGTGCCCACGAGGACGAGGTACTCGGGGACGAACCCGGAGAGGCCCGGAAGGGCGATGGACGCGAGGCCGGCGGTGAGGAACAGCCCGGCGAGCACGGGGGTCACCCGCTGCATGCCGCGGTAGTTCGGGATCCACTGGGACTGCCCGCGCTTCTCGAGGTAGCCGAGGGTGAGGAACATGGCGGCGGTCGAGATCCCGTGGGCGACCATGTAGATCATCGCGCCGGTCATCGCGGTGGCCGATCCGACGAAGATGCCGAGGACGATGAAGCCGAAGTGGGAGACCGACGTCATCGCGGTCAGCCGCATGAAGTCGCGCTGGGCGAGGGCGACGAGCCCACCCCAGATGATGGAGACGACGGCGAGGACGATCACCACCGGCGCTGCCCAGGCGGAGGCCTGGGGGAACAGCGGGAGCAGGATCGCGATCATGCCGAACGTGCCGACCTTGTCCAGCACTCCGACGAGGAGGGTGGAGGTCCCGGAGTCGGCCTGCTGCGTGGTGTCCGGCAGCCAGGTGTGCACCGGCACCATCGGCGCCTTGATGGCGAACGCGATGAAGAAGGAGACGAAGAGCAACTGCTCGGCCTCCACGGAGGCGGTGAGGTTCCCGGCGAGGTTGTCGATGAGGTAGGCCTGCTCCCCACCCGGTCCGTACCCGTGGAGCGCGACCACGCCGACCAGCATGATGAGCCCGCCGGCCAGCGAGTAGAGCAGGAACTTCAGTGCCGCCCTCCGCCGGTCCGGGCCGCCGTAGCGACCGACGAGGAAGTACACGGGGAACAGCATCGCCTCGAAGAGCACGTAGAACAGGAAGACGTCGCGAGC
>RZYE01000492.1 GCA_009930425.1 Actinomycetota bacterium
GTCCGCCCACACCTCACGGAGGGCGGGCGCCGCGTCCGGCAGGCCGGCGGGAGCGATCTCGTAGCCCCGCAACGCGACGGACTCGAGTTCACGCTCGTCGCCGCCGTCGACGCGCGCGCCGAGCGTCAGCTCGCCGATCCCGCCGACGACGCCGGCGCCGCCGACCGCGTCCTCCACCTGCACGCGGAGGTCGCCGTCGATGCGGCTGCCGGCGAGGGTGTCGTTCGCGGTGTCCGAGTAGACGATGAGCTGGCCGGGCTGGGCGCGATAGGCGCCGGTCGCGGACTGGAGCAGGCCGTCGAGCAGCCCGCCGAGGAACATGAGCAGGATGGCGATGAGGGTGAGGGTCACCGTGGCGACGGCGAATCGCCCGGGCTGGCGGCGCAGTTCACGCAGTGCGAGTCGCATCAGTGTCCCCCTCCGGTGGTGGCCTCGACGGGGTCGATCGCGAGGACGCGGCGGATGGAGGCGAGCGCGCTGAGCACGCCGAGCACCCCGAGCAGGGCCGTCCAGAACGCGACCATGCCCCAGTCGAAGACGATGGTGAGCTGGCCGATCTCCACGAGCGAGGTCAGGGCGTACAACCCCACCCCCACGGCGATGCCGCCGCCGAGGATGAAGGCCACCTGCCAGAGCAGGGCCCGGACGAGCACGCCGGAGCGGGCACCCACGGCCCGTAGCAGCGTGAGGGCCCGGGTCTTCTGGAACGTGATGATGAGGAAGAACAGGCCGGTCACGAGGGGCACCACGAAGCCGTAGAGCCCGAGGATGATGAGGAAGGACTGCTCAACCTGGCCGGCGCCCGGGAACTCCGAGGCGGCGTCCGCCCGGGCGAGCGGGTCGAGGTCCACCGAGGCGGCCCGGAGGTCGGAGATCAGGGCGGCCTCCGTCGTCGCCGGGGCCACGGCCATGAGGCTGGGGAGGACGGCCATCGCGGTGGGGTTCGCGGCGAGGGCGGCGTCCTCGAAGTCCGCGTAGTCGACGAAGAGGGTGGGCTGGACGGCGAGCTGGGAGTCCTCCGCGAGCCCGACGACGTCGAACGTGACCGTGTCCCCTCCGGGCCCCTCGAAGGCGAGAGTCTCGCCGAGCTCGAAGTCCCCGGCCGTTCCGACGGCCTCACCGGCCGCCGCGGGATAGGCGCCCGCGCTGAGGTCCGCGGGGGCACCGAGTGCCTCCTCCTCGTAGCCCCAGACGACGGCGCTGAGTTCCTCGCCCTCCGCCAGCGCCGAGGTGGGGAAGGTGACGGAGAGGATCCCGATGCGTCCGGCCTCGGCGACCTCCGGGGAGGCGGTGACCAGCTCCTCCATGGGAGGGGTGATGACGCTGCCCTGGGGGGCGCGCAGGGCGTCGGTCGCGTACACGAGCACGGGGGCGCTCTGGTTCTCGATGGCGCCGATGAACGACGTCACGAGGGCACGGGAGAGTGCCTGTTGCACGAGGATCAGGAAGACGAGCAGGCTGACCGCGACG
>RZYE01000493.1 GCA_009930425.1 Actinomycetota bacterium
GTTCAGACCCCGTATCGAGGCGCTTCGCGCCGCCTTGACAATGAGGGGTGGCGGTCGGGCCGAAAACGTCCACCTTTGCGCGTATCCTCCACACCATGGCGATCTACCAGCAGCCGTCGTGGGGGAGTGGGTGACGGATGGCGATCATCGGCTATGCCCGCACATTGCTGCCAGTCGACGACGTCGATGCCCAGGTTGCGGTGTTGCGTGACGCTGGGGCTCGTCGGGTGTTCGTCGACGCCGGCGTGCCCGCCGGCCGCCAGGTCCGGCCGGAGTGGGAGCACTGCCTGGACTACCTGCGGGACGGGGAGGACACCCTGGTGGTGGTCACCGCCGATCGGATCGCCCGCAGCGCCCTCCAACTCGCCGAAATCCTCACCCTGCTCCACTCCCGGGGGATCGGGTTCCGGTCCCTGGGCGAACCGGTGCTCGACACCACCGGGGCCGGTGCGGCCGCGCTCCTCGACCTCCTGGGCGTCGTGGTCGGCCTCGACCGGGCCGGCCGCGCCGAGGACACCCGCCTCGGTCTCACACAGGCGCGAGAAGAAGGGCGGGTCGGCGGCCGCCCGTCCGTCATCACACCCGAACTGCTCGAACGCGCCCGCGAACTCCGCGCCGGGGGCGCCACCTACACCGCGATCGCCACCGAGCTCGGCGTCGGCAAGACCACCATCCGCCGCGCCCTCAGCACCGAAACGTTGTGATTGCTGGCAATGCTGTGAATGCGGTGATTGCTACCAATGCTGCACCCAGCAGGGGTGTATCCCGCCCTGGCGCCGGGGCCCTACCCTAGGGGCGGGCGCGGGTCCCCGGGGCACCGACACGAGTGGAGCAACTCGCTCCGGGCCCGCGACCCCCGGCAAAGGGCCGGCGCCTGGTGGCTGCCACCGGCCTCCTCTTCTGCCCGAGGGCTGGGCCCCTCGGGGATTGGCGATCACGGCTATCCGCTCAGAGCCTTGGCCTTGCGGAGGCTTGCAAGGAGCTCGTCGCGCTTGCCGGGTTGGTTCATCGCCTGGTTGGAGAAATGCCACGTGGGGATCACAGTGAGGTCACGCTTGCGGTAGCCCGACAGGTGGGTGTTCCACCCACGCTGAGCGGCGAGGCCGGCGAGCAGCACCACCTGAAGGTCCGGGAGCAGATCGAGCAGGCCACGCAGTGCCGCGGCGCCGCGGGCGAGATCGTAGGCGGTGGGCTTAACGCTGGCAGCGCCGAGGTACCACGGCACCATGTTCCACAACAGCACCCCGTCGTGGAGTCCGGCCTCGGCGCGTAATCGCCAGGCGTTTTCCGCGGTGGGGTCGTCGTTGTCGACCGAGACGAACCCGGAACTGGTGGCCGAGGTACGGGGGTTGGTCTTCGGTCCCGGGGCCTCCGCGACGATCAGCACCCGGGCCCCGACGCCCGCCTCCGCCGGATCGAAGTAGGGCAGGAACGTTCCAAGACCCCACCGGGTGGCCAGC
>RZYE01000494.1 GCA_009930425.1 Actinomycetota bacterium
TCCGCCCGTGGGCGCGTCGAGGGCCCCGACCACGTTGAGCATCGTGGTCTTGCCGGAGCCGCTCGGCCCCAGCATCACCACGAACTCCCCTCGCGGGACTCCGAACGACACGTCCTCGAGCGCGTGCACCGCAGTGTCCCCGGTGCCGTAGGTCTTGGTCAGGTTCTCGGCGCGGATGGCATGGTCGGAGTACCGGTCAACTGTGGCGGCCGTGGCCACGTGCTTGCCATGGCTCATGCCTCCACCGTAGACCCGGTGCGGGCGTCGGTGGGGCAGGCGAGGATGGTGCCGTGGAGATCGAGAACCCGCAGCACCGCTACGTCTCGACGGGGCGCCTGCCCACTGCGGACGCCGTCCGGGAGATCGTCGCGGAGGCACATGACCGGTTCCGTCACGTGCGCGACGGCGAACTCTCGAGCGTGTACCCCGCGCTCGCGGAAGCTGACCCGGACCATTTCGGGGTGTGCGTCGTCGGGACGGGCGGCGCGATCCACGCGGCCGGGGACGTGGACGTCCCCTTCACCGTCATGAGCGTCGCCAAGCCGTTCGTGTTCGCCCTCGTCCTCGAGGCGCTCGGTCCGGAGGAGGCCCGCGCCCGGATCGGCGCGAACGCCACGGGGCTGCCGTTCAACGCCGTCGCCGCGGTGGAACGGGAGCCGGACGGGCGCACCAACCCGATGGTCAACGCCGGCGCGATCGCCGCCGCGAGCCTCGTGCCCGGCGAGGGCGAGGAGAAGTGGGCCGCGATCATGGCCGGACTGTCCGCCTTCGCGGGCCGGCCGCTCGAGCTCGACGAGGGGGTGTACGCCTCGGCCTCCGCCACGAACCACGTCAACCGGGCACTGGCCTTCCTGCTGCACAGCCGAGGAGGGCTCGGCTGCGATCCGGACCTCGCCCTGGACGTCTACACCCGTCAGAGCTGCCTCACCGTCACGGCCACGGACCTCGCCGCCATGGGGGCCACCCTCGCCGGTGGCGGCGTCAACCCCATCACCCGCGAGCGCGTCCTCGACGCCGCACTCTGCCACCACGTCCTCGCCGTGATGATGACGGCGGGCCTCTACGAGACGTCCGGGGACTGGCTCTACGACGTGGGCCAGCCCGGCAAGAGCGGCATCGGCGGCGGAATCGTCACCGTGGCGCCCGGCAAGGGCGGCATGGGCACCTACTCTCCCCTGCTCGACGACGCCGGCAACAGCGTCCGTGGCCAGCTCGCCGCCCGCTTCCTCTCGCGCCGCCTCGGCCTCGACCTGTTGGGTTCCGAGGTGCCACCAGCCTGAGGGCGCGTGGTGCAGCAGCACGACTGTCCAGCTGGCGTCCTCCGTGGACGGGGCGTCCTTCACCGTCCAGGCGTCGTTGATGGGCCGGCTCGTCTCCCACGAGGGCGGGGTGGACATCCCCGCCACCTGGGCCGAGCCACGCTGAGCACCCGCCGGTACGCTGGCCGGGTGGCCGGC
>RZYE01000495.1 GCA_009930425.1 Actinomycetota bacterium
TGGTGGACCACTACCGCCGCTTCCTCGCCGGTCCGGAACGGTACCTGCGCCACCTCGCCTGAGGTCGCCGGGAGGAGGTCCGCTCAGGGCGTCGCGATGCCGGTGCGATAGGCGGTCACCACGGCCTGGACACGGTCGCGGGCGCCGAGCTTGGCGAGGATCCGCCCCACGTGCGTCTTCACGGTGGCCTCGGAGAGGAACAACTCCGCTGCGATCTCCTGGTTGGAGTCCCCCCGCGCGATGAGCGCCAGCACCTGGCGTTCCCGTGGGGTGAGGGACTCCACCGCAGCCACCTCCCGCGCGTCCGCGTGGTTCCGCTGCCGCAGCGTGGGCGCGAGGTGGTCCAGCAGCCGCCGGGTGGTGGAGGGTGCGATGACGGCGTCGCCGCGGTGGACGGTGCGGATCGCCGCGAGCAGCTCCTCCGGCGGGGCGTCCTTGAGGAGGAACCCGGAGGCCCCGGCCTCGATGGCGTGCAACGCGTACTCGTCGACGTCGAAGGTGGTCAGCACCACCACGCGCGGCCCCGCTCCGCCCGCCAGCAAACGGCGGGTGGCCTCGATGCCATCCATCTGCGGCATGCGCACGTCCATCAGCACCACGTCCGCACCGCGGACCGCGGGCGAGGACACCGCCTCCGTCCCGCTGGCGGCCTCGGCCACCACGGTCAGGTCGGGCTGCGAGTTGATGAGCATGGCCAGGCCGGACCGCACGAGGTGCTGGTCGTCCACCACGGCGACGGCGATGCGCGCCTCGGCCGGCGGGGTGGCGGCGGGCAGGGTGGGGGGCGTCGTCGTCATCAGGTCTCCACGTAGGGCAGGGAGGCGCGGACGCGGAAGCCGCCGCCCACCACGGGGCCGGCGTCCACGGTGCCGCCGAACAGGTCCACGCGCTCGCGCAGGCCCAGCAGCCCGTGGCCGGAGCCGCGGGTGGCGGGCGAGGCGGCGGCGCCGCGGCCGTCGTCGAGCACCTCGATACCCAGGCCGGACGGGGACCACGCGAGCTCCAGGCGGGCGTGGACGTCCGGGCCGCCGTGGCGGGCGGCGTTGGTGAGGGCCTCCTGGACCACGCGGTAGGCGGCGAGCTCGGCGCCCGCGGGCAGCGGACGGCGCGGCGTCCCCGTGACCGCCACGTCCACGGGAAGGCCGGTGAGGCGCATGGTGTCGAGGAGGTCGGGGAGGTCCATCAGACCGGGCTGCGGGCGGAACTCGGCGTCGCCCGGTCCGCGCAGCACGCCCAGCAGCCGGCGCATCTCGGCGAGCGCCCCGCGTCCGGTGTCCGAGATGGTCCCCAGCGCGTCGACGGCGGCGGCCGGGTTCGCGGCCGCGGCGTACCGGCCGCCGTCGGCCTGGGTGATGATCACCTGGAGGGAGTGGGCGACGATGTCGTGCATCTCGCGGGCGATGCGGTTGCGCTCGTCCGCCGCGGCGAGCTCGCGCTCCTGGACGGCCTCCACCTC
>RZYE01000096.1 GCA_009930425.1 Actinomycetota bacterium
CGCTGACATCGGGCTCTCACCCTTCCCGGACGTGGGATGAGCCACGCCGCGCAACGTCAGTCACACCTCCCCATCGCCCGTCAGCTCCCACAGCGTGTCCTCGAACGCGATGCAGATCTCAAGGATCCCCGCCACGAGCTCGCGCGTCTCCTCCGGCGTCAGGTCCCAGAGGTCCCGCAACGGCGGGCGGGGCGGGATCGGAGCGACGGCTTTCTGGATGATGCGCTTCTGATGCGCGGGAATCTCCCAGTCCTCGCTGATCACCCTGAGTTGCTCAGCGAGGACGAAGCGAGCCGGTCCGTCCTTCTCGAGGATGGCAACGGCGGCGTGCAACCACGCCTCGTCGTCGCCCGCCTCGACCTCGTCGACCAGCTGTTCGTACAGGATCATCCCCGCAGCGGCAAGCACGGGGACGTGCTGCTCGTGGTCGTCGAAGGGCAGCTTGATGGCGCGATCCACGTAGCGCATCGCGCGGGCCCTGTCGGATCGCCACTCGCGCAACGCCTTGGCGAGCAGGTTGTCGGCCGCCGTCATCAGGCCGATGCTGATCGGCTGCAACGTCCGCCCCGATACGGAGGCGACGTCACCGAACGCGCGGCTCGACTGCGCGCGCAAGTACGCCTCCAACTGGTCCACCACGCGATCGTCCACGGGTCCGAGGGTACCGGCCGGTCAACCTCGCGGATACTTGACGGATGAGCATGGTCGATCGCCGTCCCGGCCGCATCACCCGGGCGTTCCTCCGCACGCCCGTGTACCTCTACCGCGGCGGCCTCGGACGACTCCTCGGCACGCGCTTCCTCTACCTCGTCCACGAGGGCCGCACCACCGGCCGGCGGCGCGACACCGTCCTCGAGGTGGTCCACCTGGACGAGCGCATCCCCGAGGCGGTGGTTGTCGCCGCGTGGGGGAGGCGCAGCGACTGGTTCCGCAACATCACGGCCCATCCCCCGCGCGACGTCTGGGTGGGCCGCCACCACTGGGCCCGTCCACGCTTCCGCCTGCTCGAGCCGGATGAGCTGGTCGCCGTCCTCACCGACTACGGCCGCCACCACCCGCGCGCGTGGCGCACCCTCGCCCCACGCCTCGGCCTCGACCGCGAACTCACGCCGACGACGGCGCGCGCCGCCGCCGCCCGCTTCCCCGCCGTCGCGTTCCGCCCGGCGTCCGACTGAGCTGCTACGGCTCGGAGTCCCGCAGCACGCGCATCGCGTTGTCCCACGTCAGCGCGCGGAGATCGGGCCCGGACCACCCCCGCGAGGCCAACTCCTCCAACAGCCGCGGGTAGGTCGAGACGTCCTCTGGTCCCTAGGGGAAGTAGAGCGTCCCGTCGGAGTCCCCGCCGAGGCCCACGTGGGCCACACCCGCGACATCACGCGCGTGATCCACGTGGTCCGCGACCTGGGCGATCGTCACTGCTGGTGACGGCGTTGCGCCCCGGAATCATCATCTCCCGGGAAATCCCGTCCGAAGTCCCGGGTCCGAATTGTCACCAATGCTACTCATCGCTTGTACAGTGTCTCGGAAGACGTAGCCGTGCACCCGTGATCGGACCACTTCCCTGCACGGCGCCCCGAACGGAAGGTGAGGATCCATGCCCTACCGAGTGCACCGATTCGATCTTCGGATGTCGAAGGACCAGGGGAATCTGCAGAGATTCCTGAACAGCCTGCGCGGAGAGGTCATCGCGGTGGTGCCCAACGTGACGATGGGACCCTTCTGGGCACACAAGGTCGACTTCGTGCTGGTGGTCGAGAAGATCGAGACATAGTCTCGGGACGACGCGCGGTCACCCTCGCGCGGTCCTCGCAGCGCGTTCCGCTGGAGGTGACCGGGTGCGAGAAGGGATGTGGCCAACGGTGGGACGCGAGTTGGGACCGGTGCTGGTGGGGATCGGGATCGTCGTGGTGGTCATCGGTCTGCTGGCGTGGTCCGGCGGAATGTCCTGGTTCGGGCGCCTCCCCGGCGACATCCGGATCGAGGGCGAGAACACGGGCGTCTACATCCCGTGGGTATCGATGCTGGTGGTCTCGGCGGTCCTCAGCCTGGTGCTCTGGTTCATCCGCCGCTGAGACAGGATGGCGACGGGATCGGCGTTCCTCAGCCGACGCCTGATCGGATCGCCGCGCCCATGGCGGAGAGGTGGAACACCGTCGTCGCCACCGTGACGAGCCAGAGCCCTCGGTCGAGGGTGTACATCGGCAGTCCCATGAGGAGGATGGCGCCGAAGAAGAGCAACAGGTACGGCACGAGGATCCCGGGCCGCCGCGGCGAGCGGAACTCGACCGGCCGCAGGTAGTCCACCCACAGCATGAGGGCGAGGAACGCGAGGAGGACAGCGGCGCCAACCCAGTGCAGGACAGGTGCACCTTCGAGGAGCAGCGCGGCGAGCGCCACGAGAGCCGGCAGACCGAGTGCGAGGATGCCAAACCCGAGCGCATGGTTCGCGGCGATGTCCCGGGTGCGGACGCGGCTCAGGAATCCGATCCCCTGGAGCAAGTTCACGCCGTTCACCACGGCCCAGATCACCACCGGCGCCCAGCCCGGCTCCACCTCCGTCACATCCCCAGTGTGCACTTGTCGTTGCGATGGCACAGGCCGTTGCGATGGCACAGGCCGTTGCGATGGCACCCGCACCGGAGTAACGTCGCGACTGAGCACCTCAACAATCGTTGACAATGAGGGCTCAGGCAGGGGTGAGAATCATGAAGCTCGATGAGGAGCACGCACTACGAATCGCACGACTGGAGCTGAATGCACTGCATGTGGCCGAGGTCCTTCCCGTCTCGCTGCAAGGCGCTCAGGTCCGTGCCCCCGGCACGGTCGTGTACGACCTGAATGGCGAGGCGCTGTTCCGCCGGATCCCGCTGGTGCGCAGCCGCCGCGGGCTCGGCTACGCCGACGTCGCCGTCAACGACGTCTTCACTGAGCCACTGCTCGCCGTCAATCTCGAGGCGGGCTGGAACGAGACAACGCTGCTCCGCGCCGCCTCGGCAGCGCTGCGCAAGAGACAGCGCGCCAGGTTCGACACGACGCGCTTCGTGGCCTACAGCTACCCGAAGCTGGCGGTCCAGTTCCTGCTCGAGGGCCGGGAAGTGGCGATGCTCGAACTCCGCAGCTGGATCCCGGTCCCACCTGACACCGACCGGAAGGCGGATCCCTACTTCGAGCGGTGGAGCCTCATCAAGGAGACCCCGAACGACCTCCGCGCGGAGGCCGCCGAGAGCTTCGAGAAGCGCATCGCCCACTGGGACCAGCCGAAGCTCCGGGCGATCGGTCCGCCGTTCATCGCACGGGAGGTGTTCCGCCCAATCGACGTGGTGGTGAAGCTGCAGGAGACCCACGAGGTCCACTACGCCCCCCGCGCGGACGACCACCACATCTGCTACGAACTCCGCGGCCAGCAGACGGGCGTCTGGTGCGTGGCCGCCAGCGTCGAGATGCTGCTCAACTTCTACCGCTGGCGCTACGACCAGCCACGCCTCGCTGACGAACTGGACCTCGGGACGTGCACCGCACCGAACGGCCTGCCCTACGGGGACGAGATCAAGGTGGTGAACACGCTGGAGCGGCTCACCTCCAACACCCTCGACGCGTCGATGCACGCCACCCCAGGGTGGTCGATCCACCGCGACCAGATCCGCGCGGACCGTCCGCTGATCAGCTTCATCCCCAGACATTCGCGCACCGTCGCAGGCTTCACGGAATCCAGGATCGCGCTGCTGGGCGAGCTCCCCTACCGCGGGCTGCTCGTCTACGACCCGTGGCCACCCACGGATTGCGCGCACCCGGAGACCGGAGGCACCATCACCCGGTGGGAGAACTTCAGGACGCAGACCTACCGGTACGCCTTCACGGCCCAGCTGCGGCACGTCTGACGGGCCGATGATCGCGAGCACGGGCGGGGACGCCCTCGCCGACGACGCCCGCGCCCTCCTCGATCAGGGCACCCTGACGGGGACGTGGCTGCGCCGGCGAGGGACGGTGGCCACGCCCGTGCCCGTCGTCGACCCGGAAGGCCGGCCGGAGTCCTGGTTCGTCCCCGTGGTGGTCGGCGAGGCGATTGCGGGGTACTTCCGCGTCACCGCCGGAGACTGGAGTTGGCACGCGTTCATGCGGCACGAGGGCTCCCTCACCGGCTGCCCGCCCGCGTCCCTCTGGCTCGATCCGGAGGGAATCCGCGAGCGGGCACGCGGCCTCGCCGCGCCCGACGAGGCGGTAGGAACGCCGTTGCTCTCCTACGACGGCGCCCCTGACCGCCTCGCCTGGGCGGTGCCCCTCCACGGGCCCGACGGCGCCACGCGCGTCGTCCTCGCCGCGGGACGGGCGGTGTGGCCGGCCACCCCGGGTCCGGTCACCAGCACCGGGGAGTAGGACAGGCCGTCCGCCCACTCGGCGAATCAGGTGCGCAGCAGCGATCCGAACTCGAGGACCCTCAATGGCCGGCGACCCCACGGCACCAACCGGCCGCGCAGGACTGCACCGACAGGACTGATGCGGTTCCAGGTGAGGAGCAGGTAGGCGACGGGATCCGCGGTGAGGCGGCAGTCCACGCGTTGTCGCCCAGCCTCCTCGATCCGCAGTTCGCCGTCCGCGATCTGCGCCACGGCCCGTGGCACACCCCGGATCCGCAACTCGATGGCCAGACGCACGCCGGTTGCTCGCTGCGCGTCGAGCATGTGCGGCAGCAGCGGGACATAACCCCAGAGCGCCAGCGCCGCGTGGTCCGGCGCGATCCGCCACGGGAGGCCCGCGGCGCGGGCGATGTCCCACCCGTGCACCAGGATCTCACCGAGCTCGATCGCGAGGAGACTGGAGAAGGGCACGTCCACGCCGGCGAACGGGGTGACCGCCGGGTCGCCCGCCAGCGTACGGGCGTGGGCGACGAAGGCACGTTCGCCGTCGACGGCGCGCCCTGCCAGCGCTCGGGGGTCGCGCTCCGGGTCGGCGGCGAGGGAGCGGGCGTTGGCGGCGTCGATGTCGTCGAGTGGTTCCGGCGCGATCTCCCCCATGGCGACGGCGAGGAAGTGCCCCGCCGATCCCGCAACATGGTTCGCTGTCTCGCCGATCGTCCAGGTGCCGACCGCGATCGGGCTCGGGTCGGCATCCGAACCACGTTTCCGTAGCGCCAGATTCGATCGTCAGCGGACCTGATCCCGCACGTGGGCCACCTCACCCTGAGTGGAGCACCTCGATCACGCACTGGGGGCCGACGGCTCTGGCGAGCCGCCGATCGCCCGTCAGCAGGGTCACGCCCAACGCCTCCGCGAGGGCCACGTAAGCAGCGTCGTAATTCGTGAGGTTGTCGCGCAGTTCCCAGCATCGCCGCAGCAACGGGGTGTGCTCGACCCGGCGGAGCGGGATCGACTGGAGGTCGTCGAGCACAAGGTTTGCACGCCGTGCATCAACACGCCGGCCGCGGGCCAGACCGCGCCAGACCGAGAGCACCTCGAGGTCGATCAGCGCCGGAGCCACCAGCCGTTCTCCACGCAGCCTCGCGCGCGCCGTGTCACCGTCAGGGCCGTCGTCCATGAGCGCCACGGCCAGGATGCTGGCGTCAATGACCAGCACGATCAGCCCGAACCGCGGCGACAGCCTCATCGAGGGCAAGTGAGCCCCCCGCTCGTCCGCCTGCACGGTCGAGCACCTCCTCGAGGGTCGGCTGCGCAGCCTCCTCGATCAGCCGGGACCGCAGATACTCCTGCAGCGATTGGTGCGCGGCCGCGGCCCGACTCCGCAAGATGGAGTGCGTGGACTCGGGCACGTCCTTGATCTGAATGTTCGGCATGGAACCATTATGGAGCCACAAGAGCCGTTCCGATACCTCGTTCATGCCAACCTCCTCTCATGGCCGCGTGGGCACCGCCCCCACGTCTCGGACGCATCCTCACCCTCCACCACCCAACACCTCCAGTGATCGCCGCAGTAGACCGCCTCGCAGTCCGGGCACCAGAACGGCGCATAGCGGGGGTCGAGAAAGTGGAGGTAGCCGGCGTCGCGCACTGTGAGGCCGTCCCTCACCGCGGTCGCCCGTTCGGCGCCCTGCTCAGTGGCACCCCAAGGCGTGTCGACGACGACGCCGTGCCGCGCGCCAAGGATTCCCACCTGTCCGGAGGCCGTGCCATCGAGGACGCAGGCAAACGTCACCATGCCCGGGATCGGCCGCGCCGTCCATGGGCGCTTCACCCGATGCGGCAACGGCGCATCCCTCCGGGGAGGCGCGGGCCGGGGAGGCTCGGCAAGGTCCTGCCTGATCCGGCGGGATGCCGCCCGCCAGCTGAAACGCGCGTCACCGTACGACTGACTGACCCACCGCAGGAGCTCAGGCGTCACCACTGATGCCGGCGCCCTCCCACGTAGCACCGCCATCACCTCATTCCACACGCGGATGCCACCGACGCCCTCCACCGGGCATCTCCCACCCCCCGCGACACAGGACGGCTCGTTCCCCAACGGGGCCGGCAGCGCTGGAACTACCGCCAGCAGGCGAATCACGTGCTGCCATTGGTCACCCGGGTCGTACAGGTAGTACAGCCGGTCGCCCGGCTCACCGAGCACTTCGTCGAGGCGGACCACACCCTCGTCCGGCACAGACGGATCGCCTGGTTCGGCCGCCGTCCGGAAGGCCACCGCCGTCCGGCCGTTGAAGGGCTCGGCCTGGAAATGATGCTGGTAGCGACCCTCCCAACCCATCGCGGCCTGCAACACCACGTGGAGCCGATCCAGCAGGAGGTCGCTTGGGAGGAAGAGCTCCCGCCAGACCCGTGGCCTCGCCGAGACGAGGTGAACCTGGACCATGTAGAGGGCCAGGTCCTCGCGTCGCGCCTTCAGGACGGGCGGATGCCCGGGTTCGCCGATGGCGGCAAAGTCCTCCCGCCGTCGCGGTGCCGGGCCGGGCTGGTCGGTGCCACTCTCACGCTTGCTCACCCGGCAAGTGAAGCAGCGCCCCCTGACACGCTCGCCGCGTGATCATCCGGCGCGGCCTCAGCCCACGAATGAGTCCCGGTGTTCCCGGCGCGCGGCAGCGAACTCCTCAGCCATCTCCGGGTCCGACTGGACGAGGTAGACCAACCCGCAGTTCTGGGGACCGTCCGCGCCGGGGAAGCACAGGGTGCAC
>RZYE01000097.1 GCA_009930425.1 Actinomycetota bacterium
CTCCACGAAGAAGTACTCCGCACCGGCGTCGAGGGCGGCGGGCAGGAGCTTCGGCCAGTTCATGTTGCCCGAGCCCACCTCGGCGAACTGGGCGATGTTGGTGAACGCGGCCATGAAGCCGGCCATGTCGCCCTTCTCGATCAGTTCCATCGCGCTCGCGGGGAGCGGGATGACCCGGAAGTCCTTCACGTGGATGATCTTGCAGGCACCGGTGTACTGCTCGAGCATGTCGAGCGGGGCCATGCCGCCGCGCTGCACCCAGTGCAGGTCCACCTCGAAGCCGACGGTCGGGGCAACCCGCCGCACGATGTCGAAGATGCGCTCGCCGTCGAACTGGGCGAGGTCCACGTGGTGGTTGTGGTAGCAGAGCGTGATGCCATCGGCAGCGAGGTCCTGCGCTGCCGTCTCGCACTCCGCCGCCCAGGCCTCGCAGGCCTCCTTCGAGGCCATGGCGTCGAAGGGCATCATCCCGATGCGCACGAACCGGGTTCCCAGCCGCTTGCAGTCGCCCACGATCTTGTCGCGGTGCTCGGCGAGGTTGTCACCGGTCGCGAACGGGCCGGGCTTGAGGGCCACGGAGAGCGCGCCCACCTCGATCCCGAGTTCCGAGATCCCACGCTCGAGCGCCGCGACGTTCTCCTCCGTCATGGGGATCTGCGAGACCTCGACGGCGTCGTAGCCCAGGTCCTTGACACGCTGGAGCGCGGGGAACATTCCCTCGGCCGCCACCTTGTCCTTGAGCATCATCATCTGCACGCCAAGTGCTGCCATGTCTGTCTTCCTTCCGTTGTCTGGGTGGTCCGGCGACGACGCCGCCCGGCTCAGCGGGCGGCGTCGACCGTCAGTCAGGACCGGGTCTCGAACTTGCCCTCGGCCTCGATGCGCTTGTTCAGCTCGGTGAGGTAGCGCTCCTCGTCGAAGTTCTCGAGGTCCACCTCCTCGCCGGTCCAGGCGGACAGGTGGAAGCCGTTGGCGAGGCGCACGCCGTTGATGCCGTCGGCGCCGGGGGCAACGAGCGGCTTCCCCTCGAGCACGTTGAGCGCGAAGTTCTCCATCACGGTGGAGTGCTGCACGCCGAAGGTGGCCTCGTAGACCTTCTCCTCGGTGGAGATGAGCTCGGTGGTATCCATCTTGCCCATGAAGAGCTGCATGACCTGCTCCATGCCCATGTTCTCGCTGATCTCCTGCTCGGGGCCGGAGAGGCGGGTGATGGTGACCTTCTTGGAGTTGTCGACGACCACCTTGCCCTTGTCGAACAGCATCTCGAGGCGGTCCGTGCCCACCATGTCGTGGGTGCAGGTCATGAAGTGGCCGGTGGCGCCGTTGCCGAAGTCCACGATGGCGTTGACCTCGTCCTCCACCGCGATGTCACGCTTGTACCCGAAGGTGAGCTTGGCGAAGCACTTCTTCGGCACGCCGCACATCCACTGCCACAGGTCGAGCTGGTGGGGGGCCTGGTTCACGAGGACGCCGCCGCCCTCGCCGCCCCACGTGGCGCGCCACTCGGACTGGTTGTAGTAGCCCTGCGGCCGCCACCAGTTGGTGATGATCCAGGAGGTGTGACGCAACGCGCCGAGCTCGCCGGAATCGATCAGGTTCTTGAGGTCCACGTAGAGCGGGTTGGTGCGCTGGTTGAAGAACACACCGAAGGTGAGTTCGGGCTTGCTTGCGGCGTGGTCGATGACCGCACGGGCCTGCTTCGTGTAGACGCCCACGGGCTTCTCGAGGAGGGCGTGGAGGCCGCGATCGAGGGCCGCGATGCCCATCTCCGGGTGGAGGTAGTGCGGGACGGTGGTGACGACTGCGTCCACCTTCCCGGACTCCATCATCTCGATGTAGTCGGCGAAGAACGGAACCCCGAGCTCGTCCGCGCGGGCCTTCTTCTCGGGGAGGATGTCGCAGATCGCGCCGATCTCCATGTGGGGCACGGTGCCCTCCGCGATGAGGTTGGCGTAGAGGCCGCCCTCCGCGCCGAGGCCGATGATGCCGAGCCGAACCTTGTCTGCCATGTGCGTTTCCTTCACTTTCCGTGGGTCTGGTCGTAGATGGTCTTGAGCATGCGCAGCGGCTTCATGGCCTCCTCGGGGGAGATCCAGAACGGCTCCGGTTCATCGAGGCTCGCGTAGAAGTCGCGGATGAGGATCTCGTGGGAGACGCCCCAGTAGGTGCGCCCCGCGGAGGCGACCTGCCGTTCGGGGAACACCTCGACGGTGCCGTCGGCGAGGGTGAGGGTGAGCCCGTTGCGGATGGCGAGAACGCCCCTGTCGCCGTAGATCTCGATCTCCACCGGCCGGTGCACCGGCGCCGTGAGCGTGGCATAGAAGCTGGTCTGCGCGCCGCTCGCGTGGGTGAACAGTGCCTCCGCGGTGTCCTCCACCTCGATGACGTCGGCGAACTTGCGGGTGGCGGCGTGGCCGTCGACGGCCACGACCTCGCCCATCAGCCACTGCACGAGGTCCAGGGTGTGGATGGCCTGGTTGATGAGGAGGCCCCCGCCGCTCTCGGCGTGGGTGCCGCGCCACGGCCTCGCCCGGTAGTAGTCGGCGGTCCGGGTCCAGACCACACTCGCATAGGCGCCCTGGATCTCGCCCAGCAGGCCGGAGTCGAGGATACGGCGAGCCTCCTCGGAGGAGACGTTGTAGCGGTTCTGGAAGCAGATCCCGACCTTGGCCTTCGCGCTCTCCGCCGCGTCGACGAGGCGTTGGCCCTCCGCGAGCGTGTGCGCGATCGGCTTCTCCTGGAGCACGTTGACGCCGGCCTCCAGGCAGTCGATGGTGGCCTGGACGTGCTGGTGGTGCGGGGTCGTCACGTGGACGACGTCGGGGCGCGCCTCCGCGAGCATCTCGCCGAGGTCCTCGTAGCCGGCGACCCCGTGGTCGATCGTGGCGGACTCGAGCCGGTCCGGGTCCGTGTCGCAGACGGCGACCAGCTCGATGCCCTCGATCGATTCGATCGCCTCGGCGTGGATGACGGACACGTCACCGCACCCGACGATGGCGGCCCTCCTCACGGGAGATGTCAGCGCCATGTGATCCCCTCGTCCTTGAGGATGCCGGTGAGCGCCTCGTACGCGGTGGTCCAGAGGTCGGGGCCGCAGAGACCGCCGAAGGCGTCGAACTCGCCGAGGTGGGGTTCGATCGAGACGAAGCCGTCGTAGCCGTCGGCGTGCAGGGCTCGCAGCACCTCCCGGACCTGTCCGTCTCCTTCGCCAGCAGGTACCACCGCGCTGTCGGAGGCCCTGGCGTCCTTGATGTGGATGTAGTCGGTGTACGGGCGGACCTGCGGGAGGGCCTCGTCGAAGGGCTTCACGCCGCACTGCACGTAGTTCGCGGGGTCGAAGATCGCACGGTAGGCGGGGGAGTCCATCGTGGTGACCAGGTCGATGACCCGGCGGGGGATGTCCCCGAAGATGTCCTTCTCGTTCTCGTGCAGCATGGTGACCCCGCCGGCCTCCGCCAGGTCCACGAACGCGCGCGTCCGGGCCATCACCTCGTCGCGGTGGCTGTCCGGATCGTCCCCCTCCGGGATGAAGAAGGAGAACATCCGGATGTACGGCGAGCCGAAGAACTTCGCGACCTCGACGGCGTGGCGCGCACGCTCGAGGTGGTCCTCGAATGGGTCGGTGATCTGGATCTTGCCGATGTCCGAGCCGACCGAGGAGAGCGTGATCCCGGCGGCGTCCAGCATCCGCTTCGCCTCGGTGCGCTGTTCCTCGCTCAGGTCGAGCACCTTCGTACGCCAGGCGCTGCGGAACTCGACATGCCTGATCCCGAGCGCCGTCATGAGCTCGATCTGCTCGCCGAGGTCGAAGGAGACCTCGTCCGCGAATCCCGTCAGTGTGAACACGTGGCTGCCCTTTCTCTGCATTGAGTCGGCTTCCAGCCTAGGAGAGGGCGGGCCAGAAGGGAGGTTGTTGCCGGTCGGTTGCCGCTCAGCCGCTGTTCACCCACCTCCGGCGCACCGGCAGAACCTCTCCGTCCGGCTTACCCTGTTCGCATGGAGCCACGGCAGATCGCAGCGGGCGTCTGGGTGTTCACGTCGCGCGTCATGTCCACGACGAGCGTCGTCGTGGCCGGTGGCCGGGCCGGGGCCGGCAGGGCAGCACTCCTCGTCGACCCGGCGTGGGAGCCGGACGAGCTCGAGGCCATCGCCGGCTGGCTGGAACGGTCCGGGCTGACCGTGGTGGCGGGGCGGGCCACCCACGCGCACTACGACCACGTGCTCTGGCATCCCCGGTTGGGTACCGCGCCCAGGTACGCCACGCCCGAGACCGCCCGGCGCGCCCGCGAGCAGCGGCGCTGCCTGGTCGCGGGGCTCGGGCCCGAGTGGCCCGCGGACCTCGCGCCCCTTGTCGGCGACGTCGTCGCCCTTGAGGCGGACCTGATCCCGTGGGACGGGCCGGCCGTGCGGGTCGTCGAGCACAACGCCCACGCGCGCGGCCATGCCGCGCTCTGGCTGGAGGAGGCCGGCGTCCTGGTGGCCGGGGACATGCTCTCGGATGTCGAGATCCCCATCCCGGATGAGGAGGGCCTCGACGGGTACCGGCAGGGCCTCGCGGTGTTGGAGCCGTTCGTCCGACGGGCGAACTTCCTCGTGCCCGGCCATGGCGGCGTGGCAGCACGGACCGGCGAGGACACACCGATCCGGCGCCTTGAGCGGGACCTGGCCTACCTGGACGGACTGCGTGGGAACCTGGAGGATCCCCGCCTGCGGGGTGCCCCGGACTGGCTCCTCGACCAGCACGAGCGCAACCGGGACTGGCTGACATGACTGACGCCACCGTCGATCGCCTGCGCGGGTCCGTCCCGCGCGTCGACCACCCCAGCCTCTGGCAGCGGATCTGGCGCCCGTTCTGGGTGTTGCCGTTCGTCATCGTGCTCGGGGCGATCGCCCTGTCCTGGATTCTGCCGTGGATAGATCGCAACATCTCCCACGAGATCCCCTACGTGTTCCAGGGCGGGCCCGACGGCGCGCGCAGCCTGCTCTCCACCATCGCCAGCGCGATGATCTCGGTGACCGGCCTGGTCTTCTCCATCACGATGGTGGTCCTGCAGCTCGCCCAGTCCCAGTTCACGCCCCGGCTGCTCGACAGCTTCCTCGCCGATCGCACCACGCAGGCCACGCTAGGGGTGTTCACGGCGTCGTTCGTCTACGCCCTCGCGGTGCTCCGGACCGTCCGGGGGGAGAACGGGGACATCGAGGAGTTCGTGCCCCAACTCTCGGTCACGGCGGCGTTCCTGCTGGTGCTGGGTGCGGTGGCCATGTTCATCGCGTTCATCCACAACATCACGACCACCGTCCAGGTGACCACGGTGGTCAACCGGGTGGGGAGGCGGACCGCGCACCTGATCGATGAGCAGTTCGGCCCTCCCGGCGATGTGGAGGGCTTCGGACCCACCTGGTCGCCGCGACCCGACGAGGAGAGTACCCCCCTCATCTCCCGCGGCCGCCACGGCTCCCTCGATCACGTTGACTACCCCCGGCTCGTCTCGCTCGCCCGGCAGCACGACGTCGTCGTCCACCTCGACGTCCACCTCGGCTTCTTCATCGCCTCGGGGCAGCGGGTGGGCACGGTGTGGGGAACGGGCGAGCTGGACGAGGACCTCCGCCGGGGATTCGACCGGACGCTCGGGATCGATCGCACCCGGACCACGCTCCAGGACATCTCCTTCGGGGTGCGCCAACTCGTGGACATCGCCGAGCGGGCGCTCTCCCCGTCCACCAACGATCCGACCACCGCCATCCAGGTGCTCGACGAGATCCACATGCTGCTGCGGGAGCTGGCGGTGCGGCGCACCATCTCGCCGTACATCGTGGACGAGGAGGACTCGGTCCGGGTGGTCACCCAGCCGCCCACGTTCGTGGGCATCCTCGACCTCGCTCTGGACGAGGTCCTCGACTACGCGGACAACACCCAGGTGCCGAGGAAGCTCGAGGAGATGCTCCAGGACGTGCGCGACGTCGCCCGGCCGGAGCACCGTGGCGCCGTCGTCGCCAAGCTCGAGCAGTTGCACGCGGCGGCGGGGCCGGCCTGAGGCCAGCCCCGCCGCCGGGCGCATCGCCCCCTAGATGAAGAGCGTGGCCGCTGAGTCCGACGCGTCGTCGAGGAAGGTGGCGACCCCGCCGAGCTCCACCCCGTCGATGAGGTCCTCCTCGGCGATGCCGAGCAGGTCCATCGTCATGGTGCAGGCCACGATGCGGGCGCCGCCCGCCATCGCACTCTCGATGAGCTCCGGCAGGGTGGGTACCTGCTTCTCCTTCATGACCCTGCTCATCATCTGGGTGCCGGCCCCGAGCATGTTCATCTGCGAGAGCTTCAGCGACTCCGCCCCGGCGGGCATCATCGCGTTGAACAGCTTGTCGACCGCGCCACGCTCACGCTTCGGCGGGTTGGAGCGCCGCAGCGCGTTCAGGCCCCAGAAGGTGAAGAACATCGAGACGTTGTCCCCCATCGCCAGCGCCCCGTTGGCGATGATGAAGGCCGCGAGCTGCCGATCGAGATCGTCCGAGAAGACGATCAGGGCGCTGCGGCCCTTCGCCGGCGCCTCGGCGCGGGCCCGGGTGGCCTTGACCGCCCCGCCCTTGCGGAAGGTCGCCTGGTAGCCCGGCCCCTCGGGCGTGATCGCGATGAGCTGGTGGCCGTTGCGGCGCGCCCACGCCGGGGCGTCCTGCGCGAAGCCCGGGTCGGAGACGTGCACGGTGAGGTCGTCGCCGTTGTTCAGCGTGCCCATCCGCTCGGTCAGCTTCAGGATCGGGCCGGGGCACGCGAGCCCGGTGCAGTCGAGGTCCACGGCCACCCCGGTGGACTCCGGCGTCACCTCGAGGGACTCCGCCTCGGCGTAGTTCTCCATCGGCGCGGGCGCCTTCGTGTCCTCCGGCTCCACGTCGTGCCAGAAGCGGAACGTGGTGGCGCCACCCGAGAGGCTCTTGACATCGGTGAAGCCGCGCTGCACGAGGATGCGGTAGGCGAGGTAGCTGCGGAAGCCCACCGCGCAGTTCACCCGGATCGGGGTGTCCCTGTCCCAGTCCTCGCACGCCGCGCGCAGGGTGGGCAGCGGGACGTTCTCCGCACCGGGGATGTGCCAGATCCCGTACTCCTGCGGGCCGCG
>RZYE01000098.1 GCA_009930425.1 Actinomycetota bacterium
CTGTCCCTTGGTGTGGTTGCCGATGGCCGCCATCACCAGGACGAACACGAGGATCGGGGCCACGGCCTTCAAGGCGGAGATGAACAGGTCGCCGAGGATCGCGACGGAATCGGTCGCGGCGGGGGCGAGCAGCGCGAGTGCGATGCCGAGCACCAGGCCGATGGCGATCTGGCCGATGAGGCTCATGCGCAGCACTCGCCGGAGGAGGCCGGGGGTGTGGGTGGTCGTGGTCGGGGCGGTGGCCATGGGGTACCTCCGGGACGGCGGGGTCGCAGGGGTCGCTCCGAGTCCACGGGCGGCCTTCCGCCGTCCAGCGACATCGTCCTCGTTGACGACCGCGCGCGGCGCCCCGCGCGCAGCACAAACGTACCGGAACCTCAGGCGGGACGGAAGAGGCAGATTCACGAGTGGGCCCGGGAGCGTGACGCTCCCGGGCCCACTCGGGCACGCTGCTGCGACTCGTCCAGGAACGCGCTCAGGCGCGCACTGCCTCGCCCACGGGCAGGGACGCGAGGATCGCCTGGACGGAGGCCTTGGCATCGCCGAAGCACATGGCCGTGTTCTCCTTGAAGAACAGCGGGTTCTCCACGCCGGCGTAGCCCGGGTTCATGGACCTCTTGAAGACCACCACCTGCCGCGACTCCCACGCGTGCAGCACCGGCATGCCCGAGATCGGGGTGCCGGGCTCCATGGCGGAGGGGTTGACGGTGTCGTTGGCGCCGATGACGAGGACCACGTCCGTCTCGGGGAAGTCCTCGTTGATCTCATCCATCTCGAGCACGATGTCGTAGGGCACGTTGGCCTCGGCGAGGAGGACGTTCATGTGCCCGGGCAGGCGGCCGGCCACCGGGTGGATGGCGAACCTGACGTGCTTGTGGTGCGCCTCCAGCGCGCGGGTGAGCTCCGCGACCGGGTACTGCGCCTGCGCCACCGCCATGCCGTAGCCGGGGACGATGATGACGCTGCGGGCCTCCATGAGCTCGGCGGCGACCTCCGCCGTCGAGTACTCGCGGTACTCGCCCTGGTCGACGGCGCAGGCCACGAGGCCCGAATCGCCGAATCCTCCGAGGATCACGGAGATGAACGAGCGGTTCATCGCGCGGCACATGATGTAGGACAGGATCGCGCCCGAGGCACCCACCAGCGCCCCGGTGACGATGAGGACCTCGCTGCCCAGCATGAAGCCGGAGAAGGCGGCCGCCCATCCCGAGTAGGAGTTCAGCATCGAGATCACCACTGGCATGTCCGCACCACCGATGGCGGCCACGAGGTGGATGCCCAGCAGCAGGGACAGGATGGTCATGATGATCAGCGGGATGATGCTGCGGGTGGGGACGAACCAGAACGCCATGCCCACGATGAGGAGGAGCGCGGCGAGGTTCATCCAGTGGCGGAACGGCAGCACGAGCGGACGCGAGGGGAGCCTCTCGGAGAGCTTCCCCCACGCCACGATGGACCCGGTGAAGGTCACCGCACCAATGAAGATCCCGAAGTACACCTCGGCGAGGTGGAACTTGTCGTGGGAGCCCTCGAGCCACGAGTTGTAGCCCACCAGCACGGCGGCGAGCCCCACGAAGCTGTGCAGCAGGGCGATCAGTTCGGGCATGCCGGTCATCTCGACCGTGAGCGCCTTCCGGACGCCGATCACCGCACCGATCCCTACCGCACCCACCAGGAGGATCAGTCCGAGGGAGTCGAGGCCCTCGCCCGTCTCGGGGCTGATCACCGAGGCGATCGTGGCGGTCAGTGCGAGGACCATGCCCAGGATGCCGAAGGCGACGCCCCTCTTGGACGTCTCGAAGCGGCTGAGGCCCGCGAGGGCGAAGATGAAGAGCAGGCCGGAGACGATGTAGGTCGCGTTGACGAAGTTGTCCATGTCCTCACGCCTTCCTGAACATGACGAGCATCCGCCGGGTCACGAGGAAGCCGCCGAACACGTTGATGGAGGCGATCAGCACCGCGATCGCCGCGATGACCTTGATCGTCATGTTGTCGCTGGGCAACTGGGTGATGCCGCCGACGACGATGATCCCGCTGATCGCGTTCGTGATGCTCATCAGGGGGGTGTGGAGGGCGGCGGTCACGTTCCAGACCACGTAGTAGCCCACCACGACGGCGATGACGAAGATCGCCACGAGCTCCACGAAGGAGGCGGGCGCCATCGTCAGGAGCGGGATGAGGGCCAGCGACAGTACCGAGACGACGATGAAGGAGTGCCACCACGGCCGGGGCGCCTTCTTCTCGGCAACGGCCGGGGAGGCGGGGGCCGCCGTCGTCGCCGCCGCGGCGGGGGCGGCGGAGACCTCGATGGGGGGCGGCGGGAAGGTGGTCTCGCCGTCGCGGCACACGGTCATGCTGCGGACGATCTCGTCATCGAAGTCGAGGACGAGCTGGCCGTCCTTCTCCGGCGTCATGAGCTTCAGCGCGTTGACCAGGTTGGTGCCGTAGAGCTGGGAGGACTGGCCGGGGAGGCGGCTGGCGAAGTCGGTGTACCCGATGATCGTCACGCCGTTCTCGGTCATGTACTTCTCGCCGGGCCGGGTGAGCTCGCAGTTGCCACCTCCTGCGGCGGCGAGGTCCACGATCACGCTGCCGGGCCGCATGGTGGCCACCATCTCGGCGGTGATCAGGCGAGGCGAGGGCCGGCCGGGGATGGCCGCCGTCGTGATGATGATGTCGCAGTCCTTGGCCTGCTCGGCGTAGAGTTCCGCGGCGCGGCGCTGGTAGTCCTCGCCCACCTCCTTGGCGTAGCCGTCGGTGGACACCTCGTGCTCGACGCCCTTGACGTGGAGGAACTCCGCGCCCATGGACTCCACCTGCTCGGCCGTCTCGGGCCGGACGTCCGTGGCCCGCACGATCGCGCCCATGTTGTTGGCGGCACCGATGGCGGCGAGGCCGGCCACGCCGGTCCCCGCGACGAGCACCTTCGCCGGCGGGACCTTGCCCGCGGCCGTGACCTGGCCGGTGAAGAACCGTCCGAAGGCGTAGCTCGCCTCCACCACGGCCCGGTAGCCGGAGATGTTCGCCATCGAGCTGAGCGCGTCCAGCGACTGGGCCCGGCTGATGCGCGGCACCATGTCCATGGAGAGGGCGTTCACACCCCGCGCCGTCAGCTTCTCCACCAGTTCGGGGTTCTGCCGGGGGCGCAGGAAGGTGATGAGGGTGGCGCCCGGGCGCAGCGACGCGATCTCGGCGTCGGCGGGCTCGTTGACCGCGAGGACGAGGTCCGCGCGCCACGCGTCGTCCACGATGGTCGCGCCGGCCTCCTCGAAGGCCTCGTCCGGGAAGCTCGCGCGGATGCCCGCGTCCCTCTCCACGACGACGTCGTAGCCGAGCTTCTTCAGCGCCGCCACCGTCCTCGGGGTGGCCGCCACCCTGTTCTCACCCGGCGACGACTCGCGCGGGATCCCGATCGTCATGGGAACCGGTGTCCGACCGGTGCCTTCCTGTACCTCGCTCGCGGCGGGTTCCACCGTCTCGACGCTGTCCAGGGGCTGCCCTGTCTCCCGGGCCAACCCTGTTGTCATCACGAATCTCCTTCGATTCATCGTTCGGACGCCATGGTCACGCTGGACGCGTGGCCATGCCGATGCGATGTTCGCTCTGGGCTTGTGGGGTGGTCCACCCCACCGTCGAGGCTACCGTCCCCCACCCCCGGACCTTCGGCCCATGGTCCTAGATCGGCCGTGAGAATCCGCGCTCCGCCGGGTGGACGGGAACACGCGAAAGGCGCGTGCACCGGCAGGGGGAGGCAGGTGCACGCGCCAGCTTTCGCGGGGCCGCTTCGAGCGCTACAGCATGCAGGACACGCAGCCCTCCACCTCGGTGCCCTCGAGTGCCATCTGCCGCAGCCGGATGTAGTACAGGGTCTTGATGCCCTTCTTCCACGCGTAGATCTGTGCCCTGTTGAGGTCGCGGGTGGTGACCTTGTCAGGGAAGAACAACGTGAGGGAGAGCCCCTGGTCCACGTGCTGGGTGGCGACGGCGTAGGTGTCGATGATCTTCTCGTAGCCGATCTCGTACGCGTCCTGGTAGTACTCCAGGTTGTCGTTCGTCATGTAGGGAGCCGGGTAGTACACGCGCCCGATCTTCCCCTCCTTGCGGATCTCGATCTTGGAGACGATCGGGTGGATCGAGGAGGTCGAGCCGTTGATGTAGGAGATGGACCCGGTGGGGGGAACGGCCTGCAGGTAGGCGTTGTAGATGCCGTGCTCCATGACGGAGGCCTTCAGCGCTCGCCAGTCCTCCTGCGTGGGGATGTGCACCCCGGAACTCGCGAACAGCTCCCGCACGCGCGCGGTCTGCGGCTCCCACGCCTGGTCGGTGTACTTGTCGAAGAACTCGCCCGAGGCATAGGTGGAGTCCTCGAAGCCGCCGAAGGCCCGCCCCCGCTCGATCGCGAGCTTGTTGGACTCGGTGATCGCGTGGAACAGCACCGTGTAGAAGTAGATGTTCGTGAAGTCCAGGCCCTCCTCGGACCCGTAGTGGACCCGCTCCCGGGCGAGGTAGCCGTGCAGGTTCATCTGGCCCAGGCCGATGGCGTGGGAATCCGCGTTGCCCTTCGCGATGGACGGGACCGAGTGGATGGTGGTCTGGTCCGAGACCGCGGTGAGGGCGCGGATCGCGGTGCCCACCGTGAGGCCGAGGTTCGGGGAGTCCATCGCCTTCGCGATGTTCAGGGACCCGAGGTTGCAGGAGATGTCCCGGCCCACCTCGGCGTAGGAGAGGTCCTCGTTGTACGTGGACGGGGTGGACACCTGGAGGATCTCGGAGCACAGGTTGGACATGACCACCTTGCCCGCCACCGGGTTGGCCTTGTTCACCGTGTCCTCGAACATGATGTACGGGTACCCGGACTCGAACTGGATCTCCGCGAGGGTCTGGAAGAAGTTCCGCGCGTTGATCTTCTTCTTGTGGATCCGCTTGTCGTCCACCATCTCGTGGTACTTCTCGGTCACGTCGATGTCCGCGAACGGCAGGCCGTAGACCCGCTCCACGTCGTAGGGCGAGAACAGGTACATGTCCTCGTTCCTCCGCGCGAGCTCGAACGTGATGTCCGGGATCACCACGCCCAGGGAGAGGGTCTTGATGCGGATCTTCTCGTCCGCGTTCTCCCGCTTGGTGTCGAGGAAGGACATGATGTCCGGGTGGTGGGCGTGGAGGTACACCGCTCCCGCACCCTGCCTCGCACCGAGCTGGTTGGCGTAGGAGAAGGAGTCCTCGAGCAGCTTCATGACGGGGATGACGCCGGAGGACTGGTTCTGGATCTTCTTGATGGGCGCGCCGGCCTCCCGCAGGTTGGACAGGAGGAGGGCCACGCCGCCGCCGCGCTTGGAGAGCTGCAGCGCCGAGTTGATGCCGCGCGCGATGGACTCCATGTTGTCCTCGATGCGCAGCAGGAAGCAGGACACGGCCTCGCCGCGCTGCTTCTTGCCGGCGTTGAGGAACGTCGGGGTGGCGGGCTGAAAGCGTCCGGTGACGATCTCGTCGATCAGGTGGAGCGCGAATTCCTCGTCTCCGTCGGCCAGCGAGAGGGAGACCATCACCACGCGGTCCTCGAAGCGCTCGAGGTAGCGCTTCCCGTCGAAGGTCTTGAGCGTGTACGAGGTGTAGTACTTGAAGGCGCCGAGGAACGTGGGGAAGCGGAACTTGTGGGCGTAGGCCCGTGCGAAGGCCTTCTCGAGGAACTCGAAGGTGTACTTGTCCAGCACCTCGGCCTCGTAGTAGCCCTCCTCCACGAGGTAGTCCAGCTTCTCGCGCAGGTTGTGGAAGAACACCGTGTTCTGGTTCACGTGCTGCAGGAAGTACTGGCGGGCGGCCTCACGGTCCTTGTCGAACTGGATGAGCCCGTTCTCGTCGTACAGGTTCAGCATCGCGTTCAGCGAGTGGTAGTCCATGTCCGGCGTCTCCGGCGAGGTCTCTACGCCGGTATCTGTGAGTGTCTCGACCAAAATTGTCCCAATCCCTCGCGGACGCGCTGCACGTCCTCTGCGGTTCCCAGTAGTTCGAAGCGGTAGAGGTAGGGCACCTGGCACTTCGCGGAGACGATGTCCCCGGCGATGCAGTACGCCTTCCCGAAGTTGGTGTTGCCGGAGGCGATGACCCCGCGGATCAGCGCCCGGTTGTGCGGATCGTTGAGGAACTTGATGACCTGGCGGGGCACGGCCCCACCGGTGTTCCCTCCCCCATAGGTGGGAACGATGAGCACGTACTCCTCGTCGACCCGGAATCCGTCCTCCCAGTGGATCGGGATCCGGGTGGCCGGCAACCCGAGCCGCTCCACGAAGCGGTGCGTGTTCTCGGACACCGAGGAGAAGTAGACGAGCCGTCCCATGCGTCCGAGGAGCCGGCTCAGGCGGTCAGGACGCCGGCCTCGGCAGCGGCCCGCGCCACGGCCTTGATCCGGTCCGGCCGGAACCCGGACCAGTGGTCCCCGCCCGCGAACACGACCGGGGCCTGCTGGTACCCGAGCGCCTTGACCGTCTGCAGGGCCTCGGGGTCCTGCGTGATGTCGATCGCGGTGTAGGCGAGCCCGTGCTTCGCAAGCGCACGGTAGGTGGCATCACACTGCACGCAGTTCGGCTTGCTGTAGACCGTGATGCTCATCGTGTTCTCCTCCAGTGGTCCGCGGGGGCTGTCCCCGTCAAACGACATTCATGTAATTCGGTTCGCCCGGACTTCAGACACTACACCTAGTGGTCCGTGTCCACCACCACCACAAGATGTTGGTTCGGCGTGTCGCCGCGCCGCGTGTCCTCCCCAAGCGAACCCCTTTCCTGTGGACAGGCAGGGCCCGGCTGGGGATGGTCTGTGGAAGCGTTCCACCGGCCCCATCGGGACCCTCCGCACACGATCCCAGAGCCCACTGACAGGAACGTCCGCGCCCTCGGCCACCAGCCCCTGTGGACGGCCGCGGCACGCCCCCGCGCCGCGTGTGGACATCCACCGGGAGAATTGCCGGGGTCTCAGCACTCCACCACGTTGACCGCCAGTCCGCCCTCGGCCGTCTCCTTGTACTTGCTCATCATGTCCACCCCGGTCTGCCGCATGGTCTCCACCACGGCGTCGAGGCTGACCGCGTGCTGCCCGTCC
>RZYE01000496.1 GCA_009930425.1 Actinomycetota bacterium
CGTGAGCAACTTCCACCCGGACAGGCTGGTGGACCTCATCCTCCACAACGAGGTCACCCCGGCGGTGAACCAGGTGGAGACGCACGTCTTCCACCAGCGGGCGGCGGACCAGGAGGTGATGAGCGAGTACGGCGTGCAGATCGAGTCCTGGGGCCCGTTCGCGGAGGGCCGCAACGGCATCTTCACGAACCCGGTCCTGGCGACAATCGCAGAGGCGCACGAGAAGTCCGTTGCCCAGGTCATGCTGCGGTGGCTCGTGCAGCGCGACGTTGTCGCGATCCCGAAGTCCGTGCGCCGGGAGCGCATGGCCGAGAACTTCGACATCTTCGACTTCGCGCTCACCGACGCCGAGATGCAGCACATCGCCGCACTGGACACCGGCGCGAGCCTGTTCTTCGACCACCGCGATCCCCAGATGGTGGCCGCGCTGTCCGGCGCCCGGCGAGACACCTGACCGGCGACGCCTGCCCTCGCCGTGCCGTCCGTCGACGGCGCGGCGGTTCCATCACGCCGACGACGGCGCCGCTACCGCGACGCGGCGCGCTCGCTGGCGGCCCAGCTCGCCAGCAGCCGCAGCGCGGCGTGCGTGGGGGTGTCCGGGGCGGCGGTGTAGACGTTCATCCGCAGGTTCTCGTCGGCGGCGAGGATGAGGGCCTCGTAGTCCACCTCCATGTTCCCGACCACGGGGTGGTGCACCTTCTTGACCCCGCTGCGGTGCAGCTTGACGTCGTGGGCCGCCCAGCGGGTGCGGAAGGCCTCGCTGCGGGTGGAGAGCTGCCCCACCAGGTCGGTGAGGGAACGGTCGAAGGGGTCGCGGCCGGCTGCGGCGCGCAGGATGGCGACCACGTCGTCCGCCGCCTGCTCCCAGTCGTCGAAGAAGTCCGCGGCAGCGGGGTCGAGGAAGCAGAAGCGCGCGAGGTTCGGCGGCCCGTACGGGGAATCGAACACCGGGGCGTAGAAGGCCCGGCCGAGCTCGTTGGCGGCGAGGATGTCGAAGCGCTCGTTGCGGACGACGGCGGCGGCGTCGACCAGGGAGTCGAGGATCCGCTGGATGGTGGGGCGGACGCGCCGGCGGGCCGGGGGACGCGGTTCGGGGCGGCGGGCGTTGGCGGCGCGGACCAGGTCCGCGAGGTGCAGCCGCTCGGCCTCGTCCAGCTGGAGGGCGCGGACGAGGCCCTCGATGACGCCGTCGGACACCCCGGCGGCGTTGCCGCGCTCGAGGCGCGTGTAGTACTCCACCGAGATCCCGGCCAGCATGGCGACCTCCTCGCGGCGCAGGCCCTTCACCCGCCGGTTGGTCCCGTAGGCGGGCAGGCCGGCCTGCTCGGGGGTGATCCGGGCGCGGCGCGTGCGCAGGAACTCCTTGATGTCCTCGCGAATGTCCATGGCACCCAGCGTGACAGGGCGCGCAGGCGTTGGGACAGGTACCGGCAGTACCCGTCACGCC
>RZYE01000099.1 GCA_009930425.1 Actinomycetota bacterium
TTCGATCCGCGCCCACTGGGCATCAGACAACACACGAGTACGCGACACCCGCCCAGCCTGCCCACCAACCCCCGAAAAGGTTGGGAGACACGCCCTAGGCGCACGCCTGAGATCGTGAGCATCGTTCGGTCCCGGTTCAGAACGGCCACGAGAGGGGCGACAATGGAGGGACAGAGACAATCGATCCCCGATCGGGGTGTGTGAGATGAACACGGACGCGACCGCCACCTCGGGGATCCTCCATCCCGCTGTGATCATGATCATCGAGGGCCGGGTTCCCCCCGGCGGCCGGGAGGCCCTCGAAGCCTTCTTCGCGCAGGCGCCCGCCCTCGTCGCCGCGCACCGGACCATGCTGATGCGCCTGCAGTGGAACGCGGACGACGACCGGCGGTTCCGGGCAGTCTTCGAGTATGCGACCGAGCGCGACTTCGAGCCGGAGGATTTCCGATCCGGCGCTGACCGCGACGTCATCGACTTCAAGTCCCACCTCGACAGCCTCGTGGAGGGACAGCCCGTGGTCACGATCTGGCGGGAGACCAGCCGCCAGCTGAGCGAGGACCTTGTCAGGGCCTACTGGGACCTGGTGGACGCGCGCGAATGGGACGCCCTCGCCGGCATCCTCGCCCCCGACGCCGTCATGGAGTGGCCCGCAGCGAACGAACGACTCGTCGGGGCGAAGAACCTGATCGCGGCGAACCGTGACGACCCGGACGGCTGGACCATCGCCGTGCGCTCGATCATCGCAGCGGGCGAACACGTTGCGAGCGATGTGGAGCAGATCCTCGACGACGGCGGGTCGTACCGCGTCATCACGCTCTGGACAGTCCGGCAGCGCAGGATCGTCAGCGGCACCGAGTTCCGAACCGCCGTCGGGGAAGCGACCCCGCCTCCGTGGAGGCAGAGGTACTCGACCATCCTCGGCTGAAGGGCCGAACCCCCGTGACCATCCGCATCGGAACCTCCGGCTGGAGCTACGACCACTGGGACGGCGTCCTCTACCCGCCCGGCCTGCCCGCACGTGACAGGCTCGGCACCTACACCGAGCACTTCACCACCGTGGAGCTCAATGCCAGCTTCTACCGCTGGCCCCGCGAGACGGCCTTCGAGTCCTGGAACCGCCGACTCCCGCCGTACTTCCACATGACGGTGAAGGCGCCCCGCGGCCTCACCCACGCCAAGCGCCTGTACGCGCCCGAGCCGTGGGTCGAGCGCATCACCCGCTCCTGGCACGCCCTGAGGGACCACCGCGGCATGCTCCTCGTTCAACTCCACCCCGCCCACGAGCGCGACGACGCCCGCCTCGACTTCTTCCTCGCCCAGTTCCCCGAGTGGGTGCGGATCGCCGTCGAGTTCCGCCACCCCTCCTGGGTGCACGACGACGTGTTCGACCTCCTCGAGCGACGTCACGCCGCGTACGTGGTGATGTCCGGGGCTGGCCTGCCGTGCGTGCTGCGAGCGACATCGGACATCGCCTACGTCCGCCTGCACGGCCCGGACCCTGACCACCTCTACGGCGGCTCCTACTCGGACGCGGACATGAGGTGGTGGGCCGAACGCATCCACGAGTGGGATGCACAGGGGCAGGACGTCTACGCGTACTTCAACAACGACGGCGGCGGCAACGCGGTCCGCGACGCGTGGACGCTCAGGCACTTCTGCGGCGCGTAGCGTGATGCGCGCACCCACCTTCCCCTCTGTCCCATCCGGTCCTAAACTGCCGTACAACTTTCAACGGTCAGGAGGTGCGACATGGCAGACACGACGACGGGCCCAGCTCCCCGCTTCGCGATCTCACGGGACGGAACGCCGATCGCATTCTGGGAGCAGGGCGAGGGACCACCGCTGGTGCTGGTGCATGGCGCGGTTTCAGACCACCGGCGTTGGCGCATCATCCCTCTTCTCGAACCACACCGCACCGCGTTCCTGATGGACAGGCGTGGCCGTGGGCACAGTGGCGATGCCCCGGAGTGGTCCCTGGAGCGCGAGGTCGAGGACGTGGTGGCGGTGGTGGAGGCCGCCGCGGAGCGCGGGCAAGCTGTGGACCTGCTGGGGCATTCCCTCGGGGGGCGGTTGGCGTTGCAGGCCGCTGCCCGGTCGCCCCACCTCCGCCGGCTGGTCCTGTACGAACCGGTGATCACCGAGCCGCCCGCTCCGCAGGAAGTGGTGACCCGGATGCAGGCACTCCTGGACGAGGGTGACAAGGCGGGAGTCGTCGAGCTCATGATGCGCGAGGTGGTTCGCATGCCTGAGGATGAACTCGCCGCCATCCGGTCACAGCCCGCGTGGCCCTCCAGGGTGGCGGCGGCCCACACCCTGCCCCGCGAACTCGGCGCGGTTCGCACGTCCGGGGCGTGGGATCCGTCCGAGGGGCCCCGCGTGCAGGTCCCCACCCTCCTCCTCGTCGGCGGTGACAGTCCCCCGCATGTGAAGGACGACATCCGCGTCCTGCGCGAAGCGCTCCGTTCGTGCGCCGTCACCGTCATCGAGGGCCAACAGCATGTCGCAGATCAGCTCGTGCCCGAACTGTTCGCGAAGCTGGTCCTCGACTTCCTGCTCGATTGAGGGGCGCGGGTCCTCCACCACGGCGGGGCGAAACGGTGTCGACTGGCTCGCCTCAGCCGAAGATGGCCTTGAACGCGAAGAAGAACACGATCGCAAGGCCGGCACCGGCGGGCAGGGTGATCAGCCAGGACACCCCGACGGAACGGAGGACACGGTAGTCCACCGCGTTCCGTCCCCGTGCCAGGCCCACCCCGAGGACCGCTCCGACGAGGGTGTGGGTGGTGGAGACGGGCAGGCCGGTCCCGGAGGCGAGGACCACCGTGGTGGCGGCCGCGAGGGTGGCCGCGAAACCGCGACTCGCCGTGAGCTCGGTGATCCTCGTCCCCACGGTGGCGATCACCTTGTGCCCGAAGGTCACGAGGCCAACGACGATGCCGGCGCCGCCGAGGAACAGGACCCAGCTGGCGACGGGGGCGGCACTGTCGATCACACCGTGGGACTGCACCACGCTGATGATCGCCGCGAGCGGACCGACCGCGTTGGCGACGTCGTTGGACCCGTGGGCGAACGCCATGGCGCAGGCGGTGAAGAGCATGAGCACGCCGAAGACGCGTTCCACGTTCCCGTTGCTCTCGTGGATCAGGGTTCCGTTGCGCAGCAGGGTTCCCACTCCCCCGCCGGACGCATGGACCTCGCCGGCGCGTCCCGCACTCGTGGTGGCCGCTGCACCTGCGGCCGCGCCGCCGACCTGGGCGAACCCGCCGCCATTCCTCCCGCGGCTACGGACCGCGGCGTTGACCCGGGCGAACACCGGGTAGTACACCGCACGCTGCTCGATCACGAACCCGAGACCGACCAACCCCAGCCCCAGGACCACGGACCAGAGCATGCTCGCCCCAAAGCTGAGGTCGAGGCCCACGTACTTCAGGCCCTTGGTGAGGGTGACCATCGCGACGATGAACCCCACGAGGAACACGTACATGGGGACGTACTTCTTCGCCGCGGCGAAGGAGTCCTCCGCGTGGAAGATGAGGTGCTGGATCGACTTGTACAGGGCGAAGGAGATGGTCCCCGCGAGGAGAGGCGAGACCACCCAGCTCGAGGCGATGACTCCCACCTGGCCCCAGTCGACCGCGTTGACCCCCAACCCGACGGCCCCGAAGCCCACGATCGCCCCGACGATCGAGTGGGTGGTGGAGACCGGCCAGCCGCGCCAGGACGCGATCAGCAACCAGATGCCCGCCGCAAGGAGGGCGGCGAGCATGCCGTAGACGAGGTACTGCGGATCCTCGTCCAGCAGGTCGGGATCGACGATCCCCCCGCGGATCGTGGCCGTGACCTCACCACCGGCCAGCCACGCGCCGAGGAACTCGAACACCACCGCGATGAGGATCGCCTGCTTGATGGTGACGGCCTTGGAACCCACCGAGGTCCCCATCGCGTTGGCCACGTCATTGGCGCCGACCCCCCACGCCATGAAGAACCCGAAGAGGACCGCGAGGGCGATGAAGATCGTCGCGTTCTGCTCGATGATCAGCATCGCGAGCCACCCCCCACCTGATCCTCAGGGGTCACCTCATCGAACATGTCGGTCGTCGACGTGCGCGGCATGCCTTCAGGATAGGGGTCCGGCGGCGGTGGGAATCAGGGACTCCGTACCCACGTCCGGGAGAAAAATCTCACGCCCTGTGTTCCCAGGAGTGGGATCAGAGCCAGTGCTGCGGCGATTCCCCAACCGGTACCGGGCAGTGCCGTCAGCCCGAGGACGTCCCGCAGTGGCACCACGAACAGCGCGATCGCCTCCAGCACCAGCGTGATCCCGAGCGCCGCCCACAGGAACGGGTTCCGCGTCGCGCCCGCGAAACCGGAACCGTGCTCGGAGCGGGCGTTGAAGACGGCGAGGAGCTGCGCCGTCGTCACTGCGACGAACGTCATGGTCTGGGCCTGCGGCAGGGCCAGCTCGAGGACCTCCACCCCGAGGAAGAACGCGGACAACCCCACCCCGGCGATCAGGGAACCCTGCACGAGGATCCGCCTCAGCGTGCCGCGGCCGAGCACCGGCTCGTCCTTGGGCCGGGGCGGATCGCGCATCGCATCCTCGCGCCCGGGTTCGAGGGCGAGGGCGAAGGACGGGATCACGTCGATCACCAGGTTGTTCCACAGGATCATGAGCCCGGCGAGCGGTGCGGAGAACCCGGCGGTGAGGCTCGTGGCGATCAACAGCACGATGCCGAGGTGCCAGCTGAACAGGAACTGGCCGAAGCGGCGGATGTTGGCGACGATCCGCCGTCCCTCCTCCACAGCGGCCTCGATGGTGGCGAAGTCGTCGTCCATCAGGATGATGGCGGCCGCCTCCCGTGCCACGTCCGTGCCGGTCTCCCCCATCGCTACCCCGACGTCGGCCTGGCGCAACGCGGGCGCGTCGTTGACGCCGTCGCCGGTCACGGCCACCACCTCGCCGGCGGCCTGGAGCCCCTCGACGATCCGGAGCTTCTGCTCCGGTTCCACACGGGCGAAGACGTCCACCTCGCGGATCGCCTCGGCGAGGGCCTCATCGTCCAACTCGGCGAGCTCGGCCCCCGAGATCACCCGCTCGGCCCGGATACCGATCTGGTCCGCCACCGCCCGCGCCGTCCGTGGCTGGTCCCCCGTCACCATCACCACACGGATGCCGGCGCCACGCAGGGTCTCCAGCGCGCGGATGGCCTCCTCCCGTGGTGGGTCCTGGAGTCCCACCACGCCGAGGATCTCCAGCCCCTCGTAGGCGAGGTCGCCGGGGTCCGTCCCGTCCTCGATCTCGCCGTCCGCCACGGTGCGGCGTCCGATCGCCAGCGTCCGCAGCGCGCGTCCACCCATCTCCTCGGCCGCGCGGCCCAGCGGTGAGTCCTCGTCCAGCAGCGCTTCCGGCGCACCCTTCGCGTGGACGGTGTCCGCCACGACCACGGCCATCCGCTTGCTCTCGGAGTCGAACGGGTCCTCGGCCCGCCGGGTCGTGGAGGCGCGCAGTTCTCGCCAGTCGACGCCGGCCTCCTCAGCTGCCCGGAGCAGTGCGGTCTCGGTGGGGTCGCCGATGTCCTCGCCGTCCTCGGAGATGTCCGCATCGTTGGCGAGGATCGCCGTCTCCCACAGGGTGGACTCGTCCACCCCGTCCGCCAGTTCGACCTGCACCACCTCCATGACGTTCGTGGTGAGCGTGCCGGTCTTGTCCGAGGCGACCACCGTGGTGGAGCCCAGCGTCTCCACGGTGGGGAGCCGGCTCACCAGCGCGTTGCGCCGCGCCATCCGCCGCATCCCCACCGTGAGGGTGAGCGTCGCGACGGCGGGCAGGCCCTCCGGCACCACCGCCACCGCCAGCGCGATGGCGACCTCGAGCACCTCGCGGAGCTCCAGCCCGCGGAGCAGGCCGATCCCGATGAGGACGGCGGTCACCCCCACCACCACGATGGACAGCGTGCGTCCCAGCCGGTCGAGGCCCTCCTGGAGGGGCGCGCGGCCGCTCTCGGCCCCCTGCACCATCGTGGCGATCTGGCCGACCTCGGTGCCGGAGCCGGTCGCGACCACCACGCCCCGGTCCCTGCCCGACTGCACGGTGGTGCCCATGAACAGCATGCTGGTGCGGTCCCCCACGCCGGACTCGGCGTCCACCGCGTCCGTGGACTTCTCGACCGCGGCGCTCTCCCCCGTCAGGGCCGCCTCCTCCACGGTGAGGTCCGAGGCCTCGATGAGCCGGATGTCCGCCGGGACCTGATCCCCTGCCTCGACGCTGACGATGTCCCCCGGCACCAGTTCGGCGGCGTCCAGTTCCTCGCGGGTGTCGTCGCGTTCCACGTCCGCGATCGCCGAGGCGAGGCTCCGCAGGCCCTCGACCGAGCGGATCGCTCGCAGTTCGGTGACGAAACCGACCACGGTGTTGACCACGAGCACCACGGCAATGGCGATCGCCTCGATGTACTCGCCGATCAGGAACCCGGCGACCACCGCCACCGCGAGCAGCACCACCACGGTGCTGCGCACCTGGTCCAGCAGGATGTGGCCGGCCGAGACCCTGTCCTCGGCCTCCAGTTCGTTGCGCCCGTGCGCATGCTGGCGTTCGGCGGCCTCGGTGCTGCTCAGGCCGGTCGCGGGATCGACCCCGAGGGACGCGACCACCTCGTCCGCGGACGCCGAGTGGGCGGAGCCGATGGGCGCGTCATCGCGGGCGGGCTGACGACTCTCCTCCTCGTCCATCCTGCAAGTCTAGGAGCGCCGAGCAGGGCGGACGGCACCAGCCGACTCGGCAGGCGGGAACGCCCGTGATTGGTGACGCTGGAATGGTGATGCAGTCACCCGGGCACGCACCGAGGCGTGTCCGGACCCGTTCAGAGAGGAATGGCATGAAGTCCTGGCGCTTCTACGACACGCACGAACCGATCCGCTACGAGGAGGTCCCGGAACCCGAGCTCCAGCCCGGAAAGGTGCTGATCGACGTCAAGGCCGCTGGCCTGTGCCACTCCGACGTGGGCCTCCTCGAGGACGAGAAGTGGCTCGCGTCCGTGCCGGTGCGCCCCATGACCCCCGGTCACGAGATCGCGGGCGT
>RZYE01000497.1 GCA_009930425.1 Actinomycetota bacterium
ATGGCGGCCATGCCCGTCCTCAAGGTGCTGCACGACGCCGCCGGGTTGCGCCGGCTGGTCGTCACCACCTTCCAGGCCGTGTCCGGGTCCGGCCTCGCCGGGGTGCGCGAGCTGGAGGGCCAGGTGCGGGCCGCCGTCGAGCAGGACCTGACGGCGCTGACGTACGACGGCGGCGCCGTCACCTTCCCGGACCCCGTCAAGTACGTGGCGCCCATCGCCTTCGACGTCGTGGCCATCGCCGGCGCGATCGTGGACGACGGCGAGGGGGAGACGGACGAGGAGAAGAAGCTCCGCAACGAGTCCCGGAAGATCCTCGACATCCCGGACCTGCTGGTGAGTGGTACCTGCGTGCGTGTCCCGGTGTTCTCCGGGCACTCGCTGTCCGTGAACGCCGAGTTCGACCGGCCCCTCAGCCCGGAGCGGGCGCTCGAGCTGCTGGCCGAGGCGCCGGGGGTCGAGGTGGTGGACGTCCCGACGCCGCTGCGGGCCGCCGGCGCGGACCCCAGCTTCGTGGGGCGCGTCAGGGCGGACCAAGCCGCGCCCGAGGGCCACGGCCTCGCGATGTTCATCTCCAACGACAACCTCCGCAAGGGTGCCGCCCTCAACGCGATCCAGATCGCGGAGCTCCTCGCCGCGGAACTCTCCTGACCGCCGGCAGGCGGGGATAGCCTGACGTCACCGGCCGACCGACGGCCGGTGATGGGAGGCTGACGTGCTGGCGGCACTGATCTTCGACGTCGACGGGACGCTGGCGGACACCGAGCGGGATGGTCACCGTCCCGCGTTCAACGCCGCCTTCACGGAGTTCGGGCTCGACTGGGAGTGGGATCCGGACCTCTACGGCGAGCTCCTGGCCGTCACCGGGGGCAAGGAACGAATCCGTTTCCACGCGGAGCGGATCGGTACCTCGCTGCCGGATGACCTGGTGGTCGCGCTGCATGCCGCCAAGACCCGGCACTACACGCGGATGCTCGCCGAGGGCGGTATCCCGCTGCGACCGGGCGTGCGGCGGCTGCTGGAGGAGGCGCGGGCGGCCGGCGTGGTCCTCGCGATCTCCACCACGACCACGCCGGAGAACGTCACCGCCCTGCTCCGCCACAGCCTCGCGCCGGACGGACCCGAATGGTTCGCCCTCATCGCCGCGGGCGACGTGGTGCCGGCCAAGAAGCCGGCCCCGGACATCTACCGGTGGGCCCTGAAGCGGCTCGGCCTGCGGCCGGGGGAGTGCCTTGCGCTCGAGGACTCCCACAACGGACTGAGGGCGTCACTCGGGGCCGGAATCCCGACCGTCATCACCGTCAACGGCTACACCCGGGATGACGATTTCACCGGGGCCCTCGCGGTGTTGACCGACCTGGGGGAACCGGGGGCGCCGTACCGCCGCCTCGACGGCGAGGGCTCCGGCGTCGTCGACCTCGCCACGCTCCGGTCCTGGCACGGACGGT
>RZYE01000498.1 GCA_009930425.1 Actinomycetota bacterium
CTGGCCGTCTCGTTCCGGTTCATCGCCCAGGCCACCGTCTTCTGGGGGCTGATGCAGCTGTTCGGGGCGAGCGCGAGCGGCTGGTCCTGGCTGGTGATCCCGATCGGGGTGCTCTCGGCGCTGTCCTTCGCCTCCCTGCTCCAGGCGTACGCCGCCACGCTGAGGGACGAGGGCTTCCAGTTCGCCTTCATCCAGCGGTTCATCGTGATGCCGATGTTCCTGTTCGCGGGGACGTTCTTCGAGCTCACCGCGATGCCGGTGTACCTGCGGTGGATCGGGTGGCTCTCCCCGGTCTGGCACGGCACGGCGCTGGCCCGGGTGGCCAACTACGGGCGGGAGCTCGCGCCGGGGATGGCATGGGTGCACGTGGGCTACCTGCTGGCCCTGCTCGCGCTGGGCCTGGTGCTCGCGAACCGGAACTATCGCAGGAGGCTGGCGGAGTGAGCACCTCGGTCGAGATCCTCGAGCGCCTGCAGAATCCGAACCGGCCGCTGCGGGGCCTGTACTCCGGCAACGCCCGCTCCGTCATCGAGCGGGGCTTCAAGGTGATCCTCGCCCAGAACTGGATGATCCTGGTCTCCGGCTTCTTCGAGCCCGTGTTCTATTTGCTCGCGATGGGCTTCGGACTGGGCGGGCTGATCGGGACCGTGACCGGGCCGGGCGGGCAGGAGATCGAGTACGTCGCCTACATCGCCCCGGCGCTGTTGGCCACCTCCGCGATGAACGGCGCGATCTACGACTCCACGTGGAACGTCTTCTTCAAGATGCACTTCGCGAAGCTCTACCAGGGGATGATGTCCACCTCGCTGGGGCCGCTGGACGTGGCGATCGGGGAGATCTTCATGGCGCTGTTCCGCGGGTTCCTCTACGCGCTGGGGTTCATGGCGGTGCTGTACGGCTTCGGCATCGTGGAAGGGCTGTGGGCGCTGCTCATGATCCCGGCGGCGGTGCTCGTGGCGTTCGGGTTCGCGAGCTTCGGCATGGGGGTCACCAGCTTCATGAAGACCTTCCAGCAGATGGACGTCATCAACTTCTTCATGCTGCCGATGTTCCTGCTGTCCTCCACGCTCTACCCGATCACGGTCTACCCCGAGCCGATCCAGTGGTTCGTGAAGGTCATGCCCCTGTGGCACGGGATCGAGCTGATGCGCCAGCTCTCCGTGGGCATCTTCACGGCGATGACGCCCGTGCACATCGGCTACTTCCTGGTCATGACGGTGCTCGGACTCTGGCTCACGACCGGCCGGCTGGCGAAGCTGTTCCTGCGGTAGGCGGCTCTCGTGAACCTCGTCTTCCGGCTCTGGTGGCTCCGGCTGCGGGCGCGGCGCAGGGGCCAGCTCTCGGTCTGGGACGTGGCACGCACCCCGTTCCGGGTGCTCCCCACCGACCTCGACCTGCTGTTCCACATGAACAACGGGAAGTACCTCTCCATCCTCGATCTCGG
>RZYE01000499.1 GCA_009930425.1 Actinomycetota bacterium
GATCTCCATCGTGGTCGGAAGCAGGTGCCCACCGAAGACGTCCTCCAGGAGCTGCAGCCGACGTTCCGATGAGTCGTCCTTGATCGTGAGTTCGTTGCGGAGCGCGCGCTCATGCCCGAGGATCCGGAACACCTGGAAGAGCTCGTCACCGACGCGATCGAGCTCACCGCGCCGCTCGGCGAGCGCCACTGCGGTCACGCCGTGGATCCGCTCGAGGGCTCGCGTGATGTCCGACTCCTTCGACCAGCGCGAGCGCGACATCCCCGCGACCAGATCCACGATGTCCGGGTGGAAGGTGGACTGGAGCAGTTCCGTCGCGAACTGAGCCTTGTCCTCACCGCTGCGGGACGGATCCGTCAGCGCGCGCCGAACCGCCGGGAATCCATCGATCAGGTCGACCACCTCTGTCAGCTCGACCCGCAGGACGTCGATTTCGTCGGACGTCTCGAGGACGGCGTCCCATCGGTCCATCGCCGCGCCAACGGCCGCCTGACTGGCAGCACTGAACGGAGGCGGACGCATCAGGACTCCTCAGCGGGCACCGCGTTCGAGGACTCGAGCTCGTCGAGGAACCGATCGATCACGCGCGACTGGAGGGCGGAATCCCGCAACGACTCCCCCACGATCCGGGAGGCAAGCTCGCTCGCGAGCATGCCCACCTCGGTGCGCAGGGAGATCTCGGCGACCTGCCGCTGCGCCTCGATGGCGCGGGCAGCGTTGGCCGTGATCTTGTCCGCTTCCGCGATGGCCTTCTGCCGCGCCTCGGCGACGATCTGGCGTGCCTCCTCGTTCGCGTTGTCGCGGATGTGGGCCGCTTGGCGCCTGGCCTCGGCCAGCTCGGCGTCGAAGCTCGCACGCAGCCTCTCGGCCTCCGCACGAGCCTCGTCCCCGGCCTTCAGCCCGCCCTCGATCCGCTCGGCCCGCTCGTCGAGCATCGCGGTGAACTTCGGCAGGACCTGCCGGCCCAGCACGAACGCGATCACGGCAAGCGCCACCGCAGACCAGAAGATGTCGTACCCGGCGGGGAGGAGGATGTTGCCGGATGCTGCTACCGGAGCCACGGCGAGTCCCTAGAAGAGGAAACCGGTGGCGAGGCCGATGAGGCCCAGCGCCTCGACCAGTGCCATACCGATGAACATGTTGATACGCAGCGGGCCGGCCATCTCCGGCTGCCGGGCGGTGGCCTCCTGTGTCTTCCCGACCAGCATGCCCAGGCCGAGACCGGGACCGAGGGTCGCGAGGCCGTAGCCGATCGTCGCGATGTTGCCGGTGATACCTTCCATGGGGTGGTTTCCTTCCGTGTTATTCGGTCCCGGTAACCCGGCACCCTGTTTTCCCCCGTCGTGGACGGGAAGTCGTCAGTGTCCCTCCACCGAGAGGGAGATGTAGACCGCGGTGAGCAGCGCGAAGATGTAGGCCTGCAGGGCGGCGATGAAGATCTC
>RZYE01000100.1 GCA_009930425.1 Actinomycetota bacterium
AGCCACCCGGGTCCGTTGTCCACCCACTGCGCGTCGACGACGTCGTGCCGCCCCAGCCCCAGGGCGGCGACGGCGTGGTCGAGGGTGGCGTCGTCGACGTCGCCCGAGCGGACGGGCGGCGGGGCGGCGAAGGCGGGGACGCCGTCGTCGGAGATCCGCACCGGGATGCGGCCGAGGCCGCACTCCTGGACCACGCGGCCTGGGCGGGCGGGCACGCCACCGCCCTTGAGCCACGCGTATGCCGAGCCGAGGGTGGGGTGCCCGGCGAAGGGGAGTTCCCCGCCGGGGGTGAAGATGCGGAGGCGGTAGTCGGCGTCGGGGGTGGTGGGAGGGAGGACGAACGTGGTCTCGGACAGGTTGGTCCAGCGCGCGAACGCGGCCATCTGGGAGTGGGTGAGGCCCTCGGCGTCGAGGACCACGGCCACGGGGTTGCCCGTGAGGGGACCGGTGGAGAACACGTCGATCTGCATGAAGCTTCGCACCTGCTGCACACTACCTCCACCATCCGACGAGCTGGTGGGGGTTAGCCTGATCGCGTTCGTCGAAGGATGCCACCGGCTCCGGTGGCGGGAAGCGAGGAGGATGAGGATGTCCGTTGCCAAGGTGACCGAGCTTTCCAGCAGCTCGACGGTGAGCTTCGAGGATGCCATCAAGCAGGGCATCGACCGCGCGTGCCAGACCCTCGACCAGGTCAAGGGAGCATGGATCAGCGAGCAGCAGGTGGTGGTCGAGGACGGCCAGATCGTCGAGTACCGCGTGAACATGAGGGTCACGTTCGTCCTGAGGTAGGACGCACTCCGAAGACATGGGGTGGCTGGGAAGCCGCCCCGCCAACGTGGGCCGGGGTGGGCGCGGCGTGGACACCGCCGCCCGCCCCGGCCGGCGCGTTCCTGCAACTGGTTGCAGGGTGGCTGACCAGCGGTTTCGCCCACCCGACGCCACTTGGTGACAAGGGCGACGTTGACATGTGGGGGTGGTGTGAACGTAACGTGGAGGCATCCGGACAACCCGTCCGGGTGCGTCCCTCGGGACGTGACACACAGCCGTGCAGGGCCGCCGGCTGGTGTTCCTGCCGGTCAAGGAAAGGAACACAACATGTCCATCAACACGCTGATCGAGTCCCCGGCCAGCTCCATCCTGTTCGACAACGATCTCTCGGACGACATGATGGAGCGCATCGAGGCCTACAACCGCACGGCCACCGTGACCTTCACCGACTGGATGGCGGAGATCTTCGCCCGCCGCACCGAGCGCTGAGGAAGCGGGACACTCCACACAGACAGTGAGGTCTCGCGCCGTCAATGTTGACGGCGCTTTTTTCTTGCCCTGAGGCCAGATGCGTGCTTCGGCCACAGCCACGTATCAGTCCTGAGAGACTCGCTCCCGCCCGGAAGCAACCGACGACGACGCCACGCCCGCCAGGTCAGCCGGCAACGTCAGCCGCGGGCCGCCGTCGTCAGAACTCCCAGTCCTCGTCCTCCGTGGCCTCGGCCTTCCCGATCACGTAGGAGGAGCCGGAGCCGGAGAAGAAGTCGTGGTTCTCGTCCGCGTTCGGGGAGAGCGCAGAGAGGATCGCCGGGTTCACCGCGGTCTGGTCCTTGGTGAAGAGCGCCTCGTAGCCCAGGTTCATCAGCGCCTTGTTGGCGTTGTAGCGGAGGAACATCTTGACGTCCTCCGTGAGGCCGAGCCCGTCGTAGAGGTCCTCGGTGTAGGTCTCCTCGTTGTCGTACAACTCGAAGAGCAGTTCGAAGGTGTAGTCCTTCAACTCCTGCTGCCGCGCCGGCGAGGCCTTCCGCACGGCCTGCTGGTACTTGTAGCCGATGTAGTAGCCGTGGACGGCCTCGTCCCGGATGATCAGGCGGATCAGGTCCGCGGTGTTGGTGAGCTTCGCGTGGCTCGACCAGTACATCGGCGCGTAGAAGCCCGAGTAGAAGAGGAAGGACTCCAGCATCGTGGAGGCGACCTTGCGCTTCTCCGGGTCGTCGCCCCGGTAGTAGTCGAGGATGATCCGCGCCTTGTTCTGCAGGGCCTCGTTCTCCTCGCCCCAGCGGAAGGCCTCGTCGATCTCACGGGTGGAGATGAGCGTGGAGAAGATGGAGGAGTAGGACTTCGCGTGCACCGACTCCATGAACGCGATGTTGGTGAGCACCGCCTCCTCGTGGGGGGTCACCGCATCGGGGATCAGCGAGACCGCCCCCACCGTGCCCTGCACCGTGTCGAGCAGGGTCAGGCCGGTGAACACGCGGGTGGTCATCAGCTTCTCGTACTCGTTCAGGGTGGCCCAGGACTGGATGTCATTGGAGAGCGGGATCTTCTCCGGGAGCCAGAAGTTGCCGGTGAGGCGGTCCCAGACCTCCTCGTCCTTGGGGTCCTGCATGCGGTTCCAGTTGATCGCCTGGACCGGGCCGGTCAGCAGCTTGATCTTCTCGCTCACGGTGCTCCTCAGCGGGCTTGCGGGTTGGGGCGTGCGGCGCAGCTAGGTGCCGCCGCGGCTGGGACCATCATCCCATCCCACCCTGACAACTTCGAGTTGCGCGTGGGGTGTTGGAGCAGGGCTTCACAGCCCTCTCACAGCATCCGTGTCCACAACCGCACCCCGCCACATCACACATGCCCGGGCGCCCCACCACCCCGCGCGAACTGTCGCTCTCGCCGGTACCTTCCGAAGCATGACACTGCGCATCGGATACCTCGCCGGCTACTGGGCCTCCGGACCTCCGAAGGGCGTGCCCGAGGTGTTCGCCGCCGCGGATGACCTCGGCCTCGACTCCCTCTGGACCTCCGAGAGCTACGGTTCCGACGCCTTCACCCCGCTGGCGTGGTGGGGCGCGGCGACGTCGCGTGCCCGCCTCGGCACCGCCGTCGCCCAGATCTCGGCGCGCACGCCGACGGCGACGGCGATGGCCGCCATGACGCTCGACCACCTGTCGGACGGGCGGTTCGTCCTCGGGCTGGGCGTCTCCGGGCCGCAGGTGGTGGAGGGCTGGTACGGGCAGCGCTTCGAACGGCCGCTCGAACGCACCCGCGAGTACGTGGAGATCATCCGGCGCGTGCTGCGCCGGGAGGGGCCACTCGAGTTCAGCGGGCGGCAGTTCACCCTGCCGCTGGCCACGCCACAGGCGAAGGCACTCCAGGCGAACCTCCGGCCGCTGCGCACCGACCTACCCATCCACCTCGCCGCCCAGGGGCCGAGGAACACGGCGCTCGCCGCCGAGATCGCCGACGGCTGGCTCCCCGCCTTCTTCACCCCCCGCCTCGACGCCGAGTACCGCCGCCAGCTCGCCGAGGGCTTCGCGAGGCGCGACGACGGCGCCCGGCCGGCGGGCGAGTTCGAGGTGAACGTCTCGCTGCCGGTCGCCGTCGGGAGGGACGTGGAGGACGCGGCCCGGCTGCTCGCGCCACACGTGGCGCTGTACGTCGGGGGAATGGGCTCGGCAGAGGCGAACTTCCACCGCGCGGTGCTCGAACGGTTGGGGCACGAGGACGCCTGCGCCCTGATCGCCGCGAAGTGGGCGGCCGGCGATCGCGAGGGCGCGGCCGCCGCGGTGCCGGTGGAACTGGTGCTGGACGTGGCGCTCGCGGGCCGGCCGGACCAGCTCGCCGCGCAGGCGCGGCGGTTCGAGGGGACGGTGGCCACCGGGTTGCTCATCCAGACGGACCCTCGCGCGCTCCCGGCGGTGATCGAGGCGCTGCGCACCGCGCCGTCAGCGCCCAGCCCCACTCCCTACACTTGAGTTGACCAAGGAAACGGAAAGGGCGGGTAACCATGACCACTCCGAACGGAACGATCGTCCACCTGGTTGCGGGTGACTACGAGGCAACCATCACCACGGCCGGTGCCGGCCTGGCCCGCCTGGCCTGGTCCGGCATCGACCTCGTGGTGCCCTTCGATCAGGACCGCATCCCCACCGCCTACGAGGGCAAGACGCTCGTCCCGTGGCCGAACCGGGTGGGCAACGGCCGCTACGAGTTCGCCGGAGAGACCCACGAGCTCCCGGTCAACGAGCACGAGACCGGGTCAGCGTTGCACGGACTCGCATGCTGGCAGGACTGGGAAGTGGTCACCACAGGCCAGGAAGAGGTGCGGCTCGCCACCGCGATCCTCCCCCGCTACGGATACCCCTTCCACCTCCGCTCGGAGGTGACGTACCGCCTCTCCGCGGCGGCGGGACTCGAGGCGGTGATCGAGTCGACCAACGCCGGGACGACACCGGCTCCCTACGGCTCGTCGACCCACCCCTACCTCACCTGCGGCCTCGCGCCCGTCGACGAGTGCACCCTGGAGGTCCCCGCCGGCCGGATCCTCCTCACCGACGAGCGGCTGCTGCCGCTTGAACTCGTCCCCGTCGACGAAGCCGGGATGGACTTCCGTTCCGCACGCCAGGTGGGCGAGCAGCAGATCGACCACGCGTTCACCGACCTCCCGCAGGACGAGTGGCACGTTGTCCTCTCCCATCCCGCCTCACGGGTGACGGCGCGGCTGTCTGCCAGCGAACCGTGGCTGCAGGTCTACTCGGGCGAGAAGCTCGGCCGCCGTGGCGCCGCGGTCGAGCCGATGACCTGCCCGCCCGACGCCTTCAACTCGGGAACCGACCTCGTCGTCCTCGAGCCCGGGCAGAGCCACACCCTGGCCTTCCGGATCGACGGCGGTCGCCTGTGACCTGACGCCGGGCGGGACCGGGCGGGATCGGTCAGGACCTCCAGGTGTGCTCCGGCTCGTAGCCGAGGATCCGGCGTGCCTTGTCGATCGAGAGCATCGTCTCGTGCGTGCCGAGTTCCTTGCGGACCTCGACGCCCGGGTAGACCTCGGCGGCGAGATCGGCACTGCTCCGGCTCATGACCGTATCGGCATTGGCGATGATGAACACCTCCATGCCGGTGCCTTCGTACTCGAGCCCACGCCGCACCGCCTGGGCGCCGTCCCGGGCATCGATGTAGCTCCACAGGTTCCACTTCCGCAGGGTGGCATCCGCGTCGAAGGAGGGGAACATCGCGTAGTCGGAGGGCTCCATGACGTTCGAGAACCGGAGGCCAACCATCTTCAGCTCGGGGTCCCATCGGCAGAGGTGATGGGCCATCTCCTCCTCCAGCGCCTTGTTGAGGGAACACGTGGTCTCCGGTCGGACCCGGTACTCCTCGTCGACCGGGATGTACGGCGGTGGCGTGTCGAAGGGCAGGCCGAGAACGGTCTCACTCGAGGCCCACACCACGTTGCGCACGCCGTTCGCACGGGCGGCGTTGAAGACGTTCCACGTCAACATCGCGTTGTTGGCGAACGTCGCGGAGTTCGTGACCCGCCCGGGGGCAGGAATCGCGGCAAGGTGGACCAGCGCGTCAACCCTGCCCAGGTGTTCGTCCACCCCACCGCCGAGGATCTCCAGGGCCTGGCCGTAGTCCGTGAGATCGGCACTCACGAACTCAACGTGATCGTCGACGGGCTGAGTCCGGTCCACGGCCAGGACATCCCACCCGTGTTCCGCCAGATCCCGCACCACCGCTCGGCCGAGCTTGCCGGCGGCCCCCGTCACGACGACGCGGCGGCTCACCGGGCACCGCCAGGAACTGCCGCGGGCTGCTCACCTGCGGGCGCTTCGAGGTGTGCCGTCACCGCAGCCGCGACCGCCTCCGGTGTGAAGCCCGCCATCGCGAGCGCCTCGGAACCGGAGCCGCTGGTCCCGAACTCCTCGACGCTCACGCACCTCAGGTCCGAGCCGAGCACCCCTGCCCACCCGAGGGAGATCCCGGCCTCGAGCACGAACCGCGCCGGGGCCGGCTGGTGCAGCACCCGCTCCCGATACTCCGCGGACTCCTCGGCCAACCACTCCAGGCACGTCAGGGACACCACCTCGCACGGGATCCCGCGTTCCGCCAACAGGTCAGCGGCCGCTTCGCACACGCCCACCTCGGTGCCCGTGCCGTACAGGATCGCCCGGGGATCCTCCGCGGCTCGTACCACGTAGCCGCCCCGGTCCGGGCTTCCCCAGGAGGATGACCTGTCCAGCACCGGCGTGGCATGCCGGCTCAGGGCCAGCGCGGTCGGACCACTCCGCCGGGTCAGCACACGGCGCCACACCTCGACGGTCTCGTGCCAGTCGGCCGGCCGGGCCACCGCCAGGCCGGGGATCGCCCGGTAGGACCAGAGCTGCTCCACCGGCTGGTGGGTGGGCCCGTCCTCCCCCACGGAGATGGAGTCATGCGTCCACACGTGGATCACCGGCAGTTGCTGCAGGGCGGCGAGGCGCACCGCAGGCCGCAGGTAGTCCGCGAACACCAGGTAGGTGGCTCCGAACACGCGAGTCAGACCATGGAGTGCGATCCCGTTGAGGATGCCCGCCATCGCGTGCTCCCTGATCCCGAAGTGCAGCTGCCGGCCGCCGTAGCGGCCGGGCCACTCGGCGCTGTCGACGTCGCGTGGCAGGAAGCTGAGGTCCGCCGTCACGACGGCGTTGTTGGACTCCGCGAGGTCGGCCGACCCACCCCACAGCTCGGGCATCACCGGTCCGGCGGCGGCGAGGACGGCGCCGCTGGCCTGGCGCGTGGCCGCGGTGCGGGCGACGTCGGCCACGCCGTCGAGGGCGCCGTCGAGACCCTCCGGCGCGACGCCGTCGCGGAGCCGGTCCAGGAGCCCGGCCTGCTCGGGTCGCTCCTCCCGCCAGCGCACGACGGCGGCCTCCCACTCGGCCTGCAGCGCACGGCCGCGCTCGGCGACCTTCCGCGCGTGGTCCAGCACCGGCATCTCGTACCTCGCGTTCGGGTCCGCGCCGAGGTGCTCCTTCAGGGCTGCCAACCGCTCCGGACCCACGGCTCCGGCGTGTGCGGTGCCCGTGCCGGCGAGACCGGGGATGGGGTGACCGATGACGGAGCGCAGGCGAACGAGGACGGGCCGGCTCGTCACGGCTCGGGCAGCGTCGAGGACGGCGGAGATCTGGTCGAGGTCCTCGGCGTCGTCGATCGTGAGTACGTCCCACCCGTAGGCCCGGAAGCGGGCCCCGACGTCCTCCCTGAAGGTGATCCCGGTCGGACCCTCGATCGAGATGCGGTTGTCGTCCCAGATCA
>RZYE01000500.1 GCA_009930425.1 Actinomycetota bacterium
GCAGTGGGCGCACGCCGGGATCCCGCTGAACGCCGTGGCCCCCGGCATCATCCGCACCCCGATGACGAAGGACCTGACCGCCACGGAGGAGGCGACGAAGTCGCTCCTCGAGATGGTGCCGATGCCGCTGAACGGCATCGCCGACGCGATCGTCGTGGCCCGGCTGATGGCGTGGCTCACCAGCGAGGAGAACACCCACCTGTGCGGCCAGGTCGTCTTCGTGGACGGTGGCAGTGACGTCGTGATGCGGGGGGAGAGCACCTGGTGAGCTGACCCAGCGGGCGTAGCCTGAGGGATGGAAGGGAGATCCCAATGACGCCGTCCCCGAACCTCACCATCCTCTCCGACAACTACGCCTTCGCCCCCGGGCTCACGAGCGTGTGGGGGTTCGCCGCCCGCCTCCGGGCGGGCGGCCACACCCTCCTCTTCGACACCGGGAGTAACGGCCGCGTGCTCGTGCGCAACGCCGAGGCGCTCGGCGTGGACCTGGGGGCCGCCGAGCTGGTCATCTTCTCCCACATCCACTGGGACCACATCGGCGGCATGGACTCCGTCATCGAGTTGAACCCCCATGCCACGGTGGTGGTGCACGAGGGCTTCTCGAAGCACCTGGTGGCGGACCTTCGGACCATGTGCGATCGCGTGATCGTGGTGGGTGAGGAACCGGTCGAGCTGTTCCCGGGGATCCTGTCCACCGGGATGCTCGCCGCCGAGCCGCCCGAGCAGTCCCTGGTCCTGGACGTGGACGGCGTGACAGCGGTGATCAGCGGCTGCGCCCACCCCGGGATCGAGCGGATCGTCGCGCGGGGCGAGGAGATCATCGGGAAGCCGGTCGATTGGGCAATCGGCGGCTTCCACCTCATGTACTCCGAGATGGAGGAGATCGAGCGGACCATCCGGGCATTGCAGGATCTCGGGGTGTCCCGCGTGGTTCCCACCCACTGCACCGGCAACCTCGCCCGGGCCGCCTTCCAGCGCCTCTACGGCCCCGGGTACGTGGAGGGCGGCGTGGGGCGGGAGATCACCCTGACCTGACGGCCGCCGCCCGCCGCCCGCCTCCCGTCCAGCCCGCCCGCGTCACCTACAGCAGGTTGGACGCCAGCCGGTAGGCCGAGTCACGGAAGCGCTGCAACCTCGTCTGGCCGGCGAAGTCCGCGAGCGTGAGTTCGCGCGAACCGGCGATGTCTTCCTCGAACAGCGCATCGTGCTGCCGGGTGAGCTCGGGGTCCAGGAACCACACCATGAGCTCCTTGTGGAGTTCGAGGCTGCGGATGTCCAGGTTCAGCGTGCCGATGACGAACACCTTCCCGTCCAGCGTCATGGACTTGGCGTGGAAGAAACCCGCCGTGTAGTGGTACACCCGCACCCCGGCCCGCAGGAGCGGCTCGATGTAGGTGTTGGCCGCGTACCACGCGCTCTTCTTGTCCGGGATGCCGGTC
>RZYE01000501.1 GCA_009930425.1 Actinomycetota bacterium
GACGTCGGTGACGACCTCGGTGCCCGCGGTGCGCCGGTGCGCCCCCGTCGGCAGGCGGACGGCGCCGAGCAGGTCCGCCAGGGCGTTCATCTCCCGACGCGCCGCCGGGCTGGTGGCGTCGAGGGTGTAGCGGGAGGACAACACGACCGCGACCCCCCCGGGGCGGGTCAGAGCGAGGGACTTAAGAATGAAGTGGTCGTGCAGCGAATGCTGGCCGGCGTTGAACGTCGGATCGTGCAAGGTCACATCCCCGAAGGGGACGTTGCCGATCACCCCATCGAAGAACCCGCGCGGCAGCCGGGTGTCGGCGAAGGACTCGGTACGAACCTCGGCGTCCGGGTAGAGCATCCGGGAGATCCGGGCGGTGGTCGGGTCCAGCTCGACCCCAGTGACCCGGAACCCGTGGGGGGCGACGCCGAGGAAGTTCCCCGACCCGCTCCCGGGCTCGAGGATCCGTCCGTCGTGGAGGCCGAGGTCGGTCAGGGTGTGCCACATGGCGTCCACGAACGCGGGGTCGGTGTAGTGCGCGTTGATCGTGGTCCGCCGCGCCGCCCGGTAGCCGTCCTCCCCGACCAGGGTGCGCAGTTCGTCCCGTTCCGCCGCCCACTTCGGGTCGGCGTCGTCGAAGAACCGGGGCACCGCACCCCACCCGGTCCACCCCGCCACCGTCGTGAGGTTCTCCCGGCTGCGGGGCAGGCTGCCGTCCTCGAGTGCATGGAGGGTGCGCAGCGCCTCCATGTTCCGCCGCGCCCGGCCGACCTCCCCCACCCCCACCAACGACGGCGCCAGGGCCCGATCGAACCGACCCGCGACGACGTTCAGTGCGCCAGCGACGTCGGGGACGACAGCTACGAGGTGGGAGCCGTCGTTCCCTCGGTCTCGGTCTCCGGGTCTTGGTCCGGTTCGTCGTCGAACTCCCGGATCGCGTACACCCGCTCCCCGAGAATCTTCTCCTCGGCCATCAACCGGTCCATGTTCAACCGGCCCACCTTCTCCAGGTAGCTCTCGCCCGGCCGGTCCGGCTCCTCGAGCGCGTCGGCCAGGTCGATGATCTCCTCCATCAGCGAATCCCCCAAGGTCGAAAAGAAGTCCTCGGGATTCGGCAGACCCCGGTAGGCCTCCGGCCGCCACCTCTGCCAGTGGGTCATCGCGATCCTGCCGTACCTGTTCATCCCGCTCTCCCTCGCTCGCTCCCCACAGGGCCTCCAGGTCGAAGGCCAATTGGTCTCCGGCCGTCCCCGCCACTCGTCGGACCATACGTCTGCTCCCCCCTGCCGACCACGCCCTCGGCGCGGCCGAAATTCGTCCCATTCCGGGACCGTTTCGCCCTCTCAGGGCCGCTCAGCGCACCCGAACCACCCCACCAGGGCCTCTCGCCGGCAGTGACGTTGTCCCAGACGCCCTCAGCGCCCACCCCGCCGTCACCCAGGTTGGC
>RZYE01000502.1 GCA_009930425.1 Actinomycetota bacterium
CCGGATGGCCCGGTTGTGGTCGAGCCTCATCATGGCGTTGAAGCGCTCGGGCGGGATGTCGGGGGCGTGCCGGGAGGCGATGAGGGCGTTGGTGTTGGCAGGGTTGCCGACCACGAGCACCTTGATGTCCTCGGCGGCATTGTCGTTCAGGGCCCGGCCCTGCGGACCGAAGATCCCCCCGTTGGCCTCCAGCAGGTCACCACGCTCCATGCCCGCGGTTCTGGGGCGGGCGCCCACCAGGAGGGCGACGTTCGTGCCGTCGAAGGCCTGGGCCGGGTCGTCGTAGACGTCCACGCTCTCGAGCAGGTCGAAGGCGCAGTCGTCAAGCTCCATCGCATTGCCCTCCGCGGCCTTCAGCGCCTGCGGGATCTCGAGCAGCTTGAGGCGGATCGGAGTGTTCGGCCCGAGCAGGTCGCCCGCCGCCGTGCGGAACAGCAGGGCGTACCCGATCTGTCCGGCGGCCCCGGTGACTGTGACGGTGACTGGGCTGGTGGACATCGCATCTCCTCGTAGGTTGGCGTCCCCCATACCTTAGCGAGAGCGCGTGCGTACCCACCCGGCAAATGGTCCCGCCCGGCATGGCCAACAGGCGAGCCGTTACCCTGTGCGGGTGACCGAACTCGTCCTCACCCTCTCCTGCCCGGACCAGCGCGGGATCGTGCACGCCGTTACGGGCGCGATCGCCCGGGCCGGCGGCAACATCACCGAGTCCCAGCAGTTCGGGGACGTCGATTCCGGGCAGTTCCTGATGCGGGTCCAGGCGGACGGGATCGTGGACGAGGAGGGACTTCGTGCCTCCCTCACGGTCCTGTCCTCGCAACTTCGGATGACGTGGTCGCTCGACGAGGTCGGACGCCCCGTCCGCAGCCTCCTCATGGCCTCGAAGGAGGCACACTGCCTCTCGGACCTCCTGTTCCGTGCGAGGGAGGGCCTCCTGCCGGTCCAGGTGGTCGGGGTGGTGTCCAACCATCCGGACCTCGCACCCCTCGCGGAGTTCTACCGTGTCCCCTTCCACCACGTGCCTGTCACGCGGGACACCAAGCCGGAGGCCGAGGCGCGGCTGCTCGGGCTGGTGCGCGACCTCGACGTCGAACTCGTGGTGCTCGCCCGATACATGCAGATCCTCTCGGACTCGGTGTGCCGCGAGCTGCCGGGGAAGGTCATCAACATCCACCACTCCTTCCTCCCCTCGTTCAAGGGTGCGCGGCCGTATGCACAGGCTCACGCCCGCGGGGTCAAGCTCATCGGGGCCACTGCGCACTACGTGACCCCGGACCTCGACGAGGGTCCGATCATCGAGCAGGACGTCGCGCGGGTGACGCACTCGGACTCGGTCGCCGAGTTCGTGGCCCAGGGTCAGGACGTCGAGCGCAGGGTGCTCGGCCGGGCGGTGCGCTGGCACGCGGAGCACCGCGTGCTGCTCAACGGCTC
>RZYE01000503.1 GCA_009930425.1 Actinomycetota bacterium
CCGGGGATCGACTCGAGCTTGTCCAGGGTGCCCCCGGTGTGGCCGAGGCCGCGACCGGAGAGCTGGGGCACGGCCACGCCGAACACCGCCACCAGGGGGGCGAGCGGCAGGGTGATCTTGTCCCCCACGCCACCGGTGGAGTGCTTGTCCGCCGTCGGCTTGCCGAGGGCGGAGAAGTCCATCCGCTCCCCCGAGGCGATCATCGCGTTCGTCCAGCGGGAGATCTCCGCGCGGCTCATCCCGTTGAGGAAGATCGCCATCGCGAGGGCGGACATCTGCTCGTCCGCCACCACCCCACGGGTGTAGGCGTCGATCACCCAGTCGATCTGCGCGTCACTCAGGACGCCCTTGTCACGCTTGGTCCGGATGACGTCGACGGCGTCGAACGGCTCGGTCATTGGTCCGCCTCCTGAAGGTCACTCACGTCGAACGCGTCCGGCAGGACGTCGCTCATGGGTTTGACGCCGCTCGGGGTCATCACGAGCAGGCTGGGGCCGCCGTGCTCCCAGAGGAGTTGCCGGCAGCGGCCGCACGGCATGACGACGACGCCCGTCCCCCCCACGCAGAGGAAGTGGGTCAGCCGCCCACCTCCCGTCGCCGCGAGGTCCGAGACGACACCGCACTCGGCGCACAGCGTCACGCCGTACGCAGCGTTCTCCACATTGCAGCCGGTCAGCAGGCGCCCGTCGTCCGCCCGGGCCGCAGCCCCCACCGGATACCCCGAGTAGGGCGCGTAGGCCCGCGGCTGGACGGCGAGCGCCGCCTCGCGCAGTTCTTGCCAGATCGGGTCGTCGGCCATCTCGACCTACTTCTTGTAGGGGATGTTCTCGGCCGCAGGAGGACGCACCCTGCCCACGAAGCCGGCGACCGCGAAGATCGTGATCAGGTACGGCAGCATGAGCAGGAACTCGGAGGGCACCGGCGTACCGATGGAGGACAGCAGGTTCCCGAGGTTCTTCGAGAAGCCGAAGAGCAGGGCCGCTCCGAGCGCACCGTACGGGTTCCACTTGCCGAGGATCATCGCGGCCAGGGCGATGAAGCCCTGCCCGGCGGACATCTCCTTGCCGAACGCCAGACCGGCGCCCACCGTGAAGGCAGCCCCACCGAGGCCGGCGATCGCGCCCGCGAAGATGGTGTTGATGACGCGGGTCCTGTTCACCTTGATGCCCACGGTGTCCGCGGCCTTCGGGTGCTCGCCCACGGCGCGCATCCGCAGGCCCCACCGGGAGCGGAACACGAAGATGTTCAGCAGGATCACCACGGCGTACATCAGGTACACGAGGATGGTCTGGCGGAACAGCACGGGGCCGATGATCGGGATCTCCGACAACAGCGGGATCGGCAGTTCCGGCAGGCGCTGCCGGGCGTTCCACGTGTCGGAGTTCTGCGTCAGCACGGTGGAGAAGAAGAAGTTGGTGAGGCCGACCACC
>RZYE01000504.1 GCA_009930425.1 Actinomycetota bacterium
GTCGCCCGGGTCAGGGCGTTGAACAGGGTCGACTTGCCGACGTTGGGCAGTCCCGCGATTCCGATGGTGAGGGCCACGGGGAACCAGTCTAGGTGACCGGTCCCGCGGTGCCCCGCGGCGGGGTCGTGACGTTCGTGTCAGTGGCACGTGGCAGGTTGGTGCCCATGGACCTCCTGATCCCGTTCCTCGCCCTCCTCCTCGGCACAGTGCTGGGGTACCTGGCTGCCACGCTCCTCGGGCAGCGGACCCGCGCCGAGCTGGCCGGAGCGCTCGCGCGGGCCGAGCGCCTTGAGGAGGAGGCTGCGGATCTGCGCGACCGCTCTGCCCGCGACACCGACGTCCTGCGCGCCCTCGCGCCCGTGCAGGCCACGCTCTCCCACATGGGCGAGCAGGTCGCGCTCCTCGAACGGGAGCGGGTCGAGCAGTTCTCGGCGCTGGCCTCCCAGCTCACCCACGCGCGCACCAGCCACGAGGAGCTGCGGCGGACGACGTCGTCGCTCGCCTCGGCTCTCCGCTCCACCTCGGCGCGTGGCCAGTGGGGAGAGGTGGAGCTGCAGCGCATCCTCGAGGCCGCCGGCATGCTGCGGCACGTCGACTTCAGCACCCAGGAGGTGCTGCCGGACGGGTCGCGGCCGGACGCCGTAGTGCGTCTCCCCGGCGGGCGCGCGATCCCCATCGACGCCAAGGTGCCCTTCGACTCCTACCTGCAGGCCACCGGGATCGAGGGGGATGATCCCGAGAGCGTCGCGCGCCGCCGGGCACTGGAGGCAGCCCATGCGAAGGCCCTGCGTGCCCACGTGGACGCCCTGGCCGCCCGGGACTACCACGGGCGGATCGGCACGGCGGAGGTCACGGTGATGTTCGTGCCGTCCGAGGGCCTGCTGGCTGCCGCGCTCACCGCGGACCCTGCCCTGCTGGAGTACGCGTTGCGGAAGCACATCACCCCCGCCTCACCCGCCTCGCTCCTCGCCCTCCTGCGCTCGGTGGCGGCGGTGTGGGCCCACGAACGGGTGAGCGAGGAGGCGCAGCAACTTCTCGCCCTGGGGCGGACCCTGTACGAGCGGCTGGGCGTGGTGGCCGGTCACATGGGGGCGTTGGGGCGTTCGCTGCGCTCCTCGGTCGCGGCCTACAACAAGGCCGTGTCCTCCATGGAGAGCCGTCTGCTGGTCACGGCCCGGGAGCTGGAATCCCTCGCGGGGCCACCCCTGGACCTGGCCGAGCTGGACGGGGACGCGGCGCAGGTGCGCGCGTTCACGTCCGCGATCCTCGCCCCGTGAGGTTCAGGACAGCTGGCCCCGGACGATCGAGTCCCCGGAGTGGGTGGGGTCGCCGTCGAAGTGCTCGCGAGAGACGTCGACGATCACGTACTCGTCCAGGTCCAGCCCCTCGGGGATGGTGAACTCGGCGCGGTCGCCTGTCATCGTGCCGAG
>RZYE01000505.1 GCA_009930425.1 Actinomycetota bacterium
ATGCTGGAGGGCATGACGCGGCTGCTTCCGACGGCGGAGGTCGGGTTCCTGGGCATGATCCGCGACGAGGTGACCCTGGAGGCCGCGACGTACGCGAACCGGCTGCCGGACAACCTGGCCGGGCGGCAGTGCTTCGTGCTGGACCCGATGCTCGCGACCGGGGGCACCCTGGTGATGGCGATCGAGTACCTGCTCGAGCGCGGGGCGCACGACGTCACGGCCATCTGCCTGCTCGCCGCGCCGGAGGGGCTGCACCACCTGGCCGAGGCCGTGGGACACCGCGCCGAGGTGAAGATCGTGACCGCCGCGGTGGACGAGAAGCTCAACGAGCAGGGGTACATCGTGCCCGGGCTGGGCGATGCCGGGGACCGGCTGTACGGGGTCGTGGACTGATTGGCGCTCGGGTACGACACTCTCCGGGTCGAACTGGCGGAGGTTGAACCCGGGAGCCGGCGCGCCGGCATCCTCCGGACGCTGAGCACGCCGTTCGGGGGCACGACCCTGCACTTCGTCGGAGTGGTGGACGGCGAACGGCGCTACACCGGGCCCACCTTCCTCTGCCCGCGCTTCCCGGCGGCGATGCCGCCGCGGGAGGACTGGGCGCCCGGGCTCGGTGCTGCGCTCGCCGAGCTCCGGCGGGAGGTCGAGGCCGCCGGGTGGGAGTACCTGGGCCAGGGCGAACAGCCGTGGGACCTGTTCTACCGCCGCCCGCGCTGGGAGTGAGGGCTGGGCTTCGCCGTCGAATCTGAGGGCTGGATGAAGCAACGAAAGACCCGGACACAGGGCCCAATCGCGCCCTCCGACCTGCCCCGAGTTCTTCACCGGTCCTGATCCGTTGGGATTCCACCGGGTTGAAATACACCGAAAATGCCGTGGATATCAATTCGTCGCCACTTCGTGCGACTCCCCCAGAATGACGACGCCTTCCGATACAACGCCCTGTGGCAACCGCTGAAGTGTATCGGTTGCCACGCGCGAAGGGGGGAGCAGGGCCGGGCGGGAGCGGGCCGGGCGGGAGCGGGCCGGGCGGGAGCGGGCCGGGCGGGAGCGGGCCGGGCGGGAGCGGGCCGGGCGGGAGCGGGCCGGGCGGGAGCGGGCCGGCGGAGCAGTGCCGGGCGGGAGGGACGGAGCCACAACTGGCGCGCCCCCGGCCGTCCATGCAGACAGTCGGGGGCGCGTGAACTCGACACGCGGGAGAAAGCCAACCGGCGCGCGCCGCGCGAGCCGGGATCAGAACGCGGGGATGAGCTCCCCGTTCGGCCAGGTCTCCTCGATGTAGGTGCGGACCTCGTCCGAGGTCAGCAGCTCCACCAGCGCGGCCAGCGCCTCGGACGAGGCGTCCTCGGTGCGGTAGGCCACGATGTTCGCGTACGGGTTGTCCTCACCGGACTCGAGCGCGATGGCGTCCTCGGTGGGCACGAG
>RZYE01000506.1 GCA_009930425.1 Actinomycetota bacterium
GCGCGCGAGCGCGAGCATCTCATCCGTCATGTCGACGCCGTACGCGAAGCCCGTCGGACCGACCCGCCGCGCGCTGAGCAGCACGTCGATCCCGCCACCCGAGCCAAGGTCGAGCACCCGCTCACCGGCGGCCAGATCCGCCACCGCCGTCGGGTTGCCGCAGCCGAGGCTGGCGAGGAGGGCCTCGTCGGGAACGGCGCCCGCGTCGTCGGGGTCGTAGAGCGCCCTGCCGAAGAGTTCCCCGGACTCCAACACGTCTCCGCCGCAGCAGTCGGACGGCCCGCAGCACCCGCCTGCCCCCGCCCGGGCGGAGACGTCCGTCACCGCCAACGCCGCCCGCGCATATCGGTCACGCACCTGCGCGAGAAGGTCACCGTCACTCATGGGGGTCTCCAGGGGGTCGAACGAAGCGGACAGAGCCCTCAACAACAGGAGAAGCGCAGTTGTTCCCCACGAGAGCGCAGTTGTTCCCCACGAGCACGGTCGGGCCGGTCACCGCGCCCGCACGAGACTGACCGCGAGAGCGCCGTCGCCAGTGCACAACTCGAGCCGGTCGCCCTCCCTCCGGCTCACCGCGGCCCACTCCAGCGCCTGCAGGAACGCCGCCTCCTGCTCCATCACGCCCTCCGGCTCACCGCGGCCCACTCCAGCGCCTGCAGGAACGCCGCCTCCTGCTCCATCACGCCCTCCGGCGAGCTACAGATCCGGCGCGTCGAGAGGGCCGGGCCCACGGCCACGCGCCTGCCGTCGGACTCGAACGACGCCCGGTACCGGTTGCAGCCCGCGCTCCCGCTGACCATGCCGTCCCCGAAGGACACCGTCAGCTCCGTGTCCACCAGCACGCTCACCACCGCCTGCCGGCCGTTGTTGTACGCCGTCACCCGCCAGTCGGTTCCCTCCAGCGCCGTGTCCTGCGCGGTGAACGTGATCCGGACCGTGCCGTCGGCCTCGGCAAGGGCGAGCGCACCGTCGTCGAGCAGGCGGGCGGACGCAGCGGCCCGCAGCGCCGCACCGTACGCGGCGGCCTGGGCCATGACGTCCTCGGCGCAGACCATCAGGGTGGTCGCCATCGCGGGACCCACCGCGAGTCGCCCGTCCTCCCCGAGTTCGTACGACGCCCGGTAGCGGTTGCAGCCGTCGGAGCCGAAGGCCGCGCCGCCCTCGAAGCTGAGCGTGACATCGGTGCCAGGCAGCGGTGGCCGCCCGTCGAGGGTCCCCAGGATCCACGTCGTTCCGTCGATTTCGATCATGCGGGACAGTATCGCCCGCACCGGCCGAGCGCCCACCACCCGGGACGGGTAACGTCCACTCACATGACACGAACCCTGGACGGCGCCGTCGTCGCCGTCGTCGGAACCGGCGGCCTCGGCCGCGCCCTCGCCACTGCCCTCGCCGCCCGCGGCGCCACCGTCGTGGTCGCG
>RZYE01000507.1 GCA_009930425.1 Actinomycetota bacterium
CTCAACTTCGTGACCGTCGACAAGCACACCATGCAGCACACGGACCACCCGGAGATCTTCGCCCTCGGCGACGCCGCCAACCTGCCCACCTCGAAGGCCGGTTCGGTGGCCCACTTCTCCATCGACATCTTCGTGGAGAACTTCCTCCAGCTGGCCGCGGGCCGCCCGATGACCCACAAGTTCGACGGCCACGCGAACTGCTTCATCGAGTCCGGTGACCGCAAGGCACTGTTGCTCGACTTCAACTACGAGACCGAGCCGTACCCGGGCACGTTCCCCGCCCCCGTCGTCGGCCCGCTGACGCTCCTCGGTGAGTCGCACGCGAACCACCTGAGCAAGCTGGCCTTCCGGTGGGTGTACTGGAACATCCTGCTGCCCGGCCGCCCGATCCTGCTGCCGCCGGACATGTACATGGCCGGCAAGAACACCAACGTCTGATCACCCCCCGAACGCACCCGAACGCACCCGAAAGGACCCCACATGCCCACCACCACCATCGCCGGCCACGAGGTCGAGGTCAACGAGGAGGGCTTCCTCACCCAGCCCTCCCAGTGGAACGAGGAGCTCGGCGCTGCCCTTGCCGGCCTCATCGGCATCGAGCTGACCGACGACCACTGGAAGGTCATCAACTTCCTCCGCTCGGACTACGAGGCCCAGGGCGAGACCGCCACCCTGCGCCGCGTCTCCACCCAGATGGGCCTCCCGGTCAAGCAGCTGTTCACGCTGTTCCCCGGCAAGCCCGCCAAGAAGATGTCCTACGTGTCCGGGCTCCCCAAGCCCAAGGGCTGCGTCTGACCTGCCGGCACTCTCACGGATCGGAATCACCACATGACTGACCAGCCGTACGTCCCCTCCTTCGACGACGACGCGGGCGCGGACCGCAAGTTCGTGCTCATCTGCTCGAAGGGCAACCTCGACATGGCCTACCCCGGCCTGATCCTGGCGAACGCCGCCCTCGGTGAAGGGATCGAGACCCACATCTTCTTCACCTTCTGGGGCTTCGACATGATCAACAAGAAGACCATGGGGAACCTCAAGTTCAGCTACATCGGCAACACCGCGATGCACATGCCCGGGCAGTTCGGCTTCTCCATGCCGCAGGGCATGGCTGGCCTCCCCGGCGTGACGGCCCTGACCACCAAGATGATGAAGAAGCAGATCGCGGACCTGGACATCCCCGAGGTCCCCGAGATGCTCGAGATGATCACCGCGTCCGGCGGCCACCTGTGGGCGTGCCGCATGAGCGCGGACATGATGCAGCTCGTCGAGGACGACCTCTACGAGGGCGTCGAGGGCATCATCTCGGCCAGCGACTTCATCGAGCTCTCCGAGGGCGCCCAGGTCATCTTCATCTAGGGAACCCCTCCCAGTAGGGCCCTTGCGCGACGAGCCCGGCTCGCGCCGCAAGGGCCCTGCTCA
>RZYE01000508.1 GCA_009930425.1 Actinomycetota bacterium
ATGAGTTCCACCGCAACGGTGTGAGCGTGTTCGAGTGCGGCACGGTGGAGCACCTGATGGATGCCTCCGGGTCGGGGGCGCAGGCGATCGTCATGTTGGAGAACTTCGCCGATCGGGCGGCGAACGAGGATGCCCTGCTGGCCTCGATCCGGACAGCGGCGAGGGCGGAGGCCCACGCCGCAGGGTTGAAGTCTCGGTACGCGGCCCGCCTGGCAGCCGCCGAGCCGCTCACGTTCGCCACCCACACCGGGACGGTGGACGCCGCCACGGAGGAGATCGCCCTGGCCCTGCGGGTGACGAGGATCGAGGCCGAACGACTGCTCGCGGTTGGCCGCGCCATCACCGGGCCGTTCTGGGCCACCGGGGAGTCCCTGGACGCCGGGCGCATCACGTTCGCGAAGGCGTGGGTGATCGCCGACTGTCTCGGGGACGTCGCACTGCCGGTCGCGCTGCCCATCGAGGCGAAGGCCCTGGAACGGGCCCCGGAGCGCACGTCCGCGGAGTTGCGGCGCGACATCGAGCGGATGCTGATCGAGGTGGATCCCGACGCCGCCGACGACCGCGCCACGGCTGCGAGGGACAGGCGCACCGTGGGCCGGGTTCGCCCCGCGCGTGACGGCATGGCCCGGATGTCGGTGTTCCTGCCCGCCCCGGACATCATGATCCTGGACGGGGCACTCGATGCGGCGGCAACTGCTGCCCACGCGGTCGGCGACCAGCGCACCACCGGACAGGTGCGGGCCGACGCGCTCACCGCGTGGGCGGTGGCTGCTGCGCGGAACGGGACAACGCTTACCACCACGGGTGGGGAGACCGTGACCTCCATCCCGGTGAAGGTGGCCGTCACCATCCCGTTGGAGGTCCTCGCCCGCGCCGTCCCCGGTTTCACCCCACCCCCCACCATCGCGCAGGTCCTCCACGCCCAACTCACCGGCGATGATCCCGACACGGATGCCGTCGCCGCAGGGGCCGCTGAGGGTCACCGCACCGAGGCACCCTGGCTGGAGGGCTACGGACCTCTCGCCCCCGCCGTCGCCCGACTCCTCGCCGCGGGTGGAACCTGGCAACGCATCGTCACCGACACCCTCACCGGCGCACCACTGGACGTGGGGAGGACCCGGTACACCCCACCGGCCCACCTGGCCACCCTGGTCCGGCTGCGGGACCGCACGTGCGTGCGGCCCGGCTGCTCGGTTCCGGCGCACCGCTGCGACCGCGACCACGTGCACGACTGGGCGGCCGGGGGACGCACCTCCGCGGCCAACCTCGCAAGCCAGTGCCCCCGGGACCACGCCCTCAAGACCGCCGGCGCCGCCACCCCCGGTCCCCTCCTACCGGACGGTACCCGCACCTGGACGTCCGCCCTCGGCCACACCTACACCCGACCACCCGAGAGAGAACCCCGCCGCCGCGGC
>RZYE01000509.1 GCA_009930425.1 Actinomycetota bacterium
CCCTGGACCCTGGCGTTCTCGACAAACCTCATCGTTCCAAGGCAAAGGGCATCTGCGCGTCACGACCCGCCGACCACTACTCGCGGATCCGGGTCTGACAGCTCCCGCCGGCCCAGCGTCGGCCTGCCCTCGCGCAGGGGCGCTCAACCCCGTTCCCAACAAGTGTTCAGAGCGGGTAGGCTGCCTCCCCATGACCGTGATCGACTGGCTGATGGACCCCGCGCACTCGGATCCCGCGATCCGGTGGCAGGTGATGCGTGACCTCCTGGACGCCCCGGAACCCGAGTGGCAGGCCGAACGCGCGAGGGTGGCAACGGAGGGCTGGGGTGCGCAGCTGCTCGCCGTGGCAGACCCTGGGGGCGGATGGGCAGGGGGAGCCCACTTCCCGGCCGACTACGTCTGGGGCGACGACGAGGAGGGCCAGCCGTGGACCTCCACCTCGCACGTGCTGGCACTGCTGCGGGAGTTCGGGCTGCCACCCGCGGCGCTCGCGGAGCAGGTGGACCTCATCGGGCGGAACGTCCACTGGGAGTATGCCAACGAGCCCTACTGGGAGGGCGAGGTGGAACCGTGCATCAACGGGACGCTGGTGGCGAACGGTGCGTACTTCGGCGTCGACATGTCCCCGGTGGTGGAACGACTGGTGGGGGACAGGCTCTACGACGGTGGCTGGAACTGCGAGGCCGAGAACGGCTCGGTGCGGTCCTCCTTCGACACCACCATCAACGTGGTGGAGGGTCTCCTGGAGTTCGAACGTGCCACCGGCGGCACCCCGCCGTCCCGGGAGGCGCGCCGCACCGGCGAGGAGTACCTCCTGGAGCGGCACCTGTTCCGCCGCCTCTCGACCGGGGAGCCCGCCGACCACCGCTACCTCTACCTCCTCCACCCCAACCGCTGGCACTACGACGTGCTCCGCGCCCTCGACCACTTCCGCGCGGCGGCGCTCCTCGCCGGACGGACACCAGACCCACGCCTCGCCGAGGCGATCGAGCACGTCCGCTCGCGCCGCCTGGAGGACGGGCGGTGGCCGCTGGACTGGAACCCGACGGGCCGGTCCTGGTTCGACGTCGACGACGGCGCCGACCGGCCGTCCCGCTGGATCACCCTCCGCGCTCTGCGGGTCCTCCGCTGGTGGGAGGCGTCCGGGAGCTGACGATGGCAGCGGCCCGGGCGCCCACCACGGCACCGGCGGCCGCCGCGATCAGCGCACCGGGCGTGCCGGGCCACGCGATCAGCGAGAGCCCGATCCCGGCGAGCAGCGCCACGGTGGCGAGCGCCAGCGTCACGATCCAGCGAGTCGCGGTGCCAAGCGCCCGCGTCCGCAGGAAGAGGACGAACAGCGCCACCCCCGCGGCCAGGGAGAGTCCGCTGAGCAGTTCCAGCATGGCGATGACGGTAGGACGTCCCGGTGAC
>RZYE01000510.1 GCA_009930425.1 Actinomycetota bacterium
CGCGACCGGGATCCTCCAGGACCCCACTCCCCCGTGCCTCTCGCTGTACCAGCCCACGCACCGGCGGCTGACCGAGAGCGACCAGGACCCGATTCGCTTCCGCAACCTCGTGAAGGAGCTCGAGAACGGCCTGGTGGACCGGCTCCCGAAGGGCGAGGTGCAGTCGCTCCTGGAGCCGTTCCACGACCTTGCCGCGGACCACGACTTCTGGAACCACAACCAGGACGGCATGGCGGTCCTCGCCACCCAGGACCTGTTCCGCGTCTACCGGCTGCCGTACACGGTGCCCGAGCGGGCGGTGGTGGCGGACAGCTTCCATGTGAAGCCGCTGCTGCGCACCCTGGAGGCGACCGACCGCTTCCAGGTCCTCGCCGTGACCCGGGAGGACGTCCACCTGTACGAGGGCTCCGGGTCCACGATGGACGAGGTCCCCCTCCACCCGGACGTGCCCCGCACCATCACCGACGCCCTGGGCGACCAGCTCACGGAGCGCTTCACCAACTTCCACGCCGGCGGTGGCGGGACAGCCATCCACCACGGCCACGGTGGCAAGGCCGCCGAGGTGGACGTCGACGCGGAGCGCTTCTTCCGTGCCGTCGACCGTGCGGTCACCGAGCACCACAGCAAGCCCTCCGGCCTGCCCCTGATACTCGCGGCGCTGCCCGAGCACCATCACCTGTTCCGCGAGGTCAGCCACAACCCGAACCTGCTGGAGGCGGCACTCCCGGTGCACCCGGACGCGCTGGGCTCGCTCGACGAGTTGCGCGAGCGCGCGCTGGAGTTGTTCGAGCCACACCGCCGCGCCCGGCTCGCGGCGCTGTCCGAGCGCTTCGGCAGTGCCCGCGCGAACGGCAGCGGAGACGATGACCCCGCCGCGATCGGCCGTGCCGCGGTGAGCGGACGGGTCGACACCCTCCTCCTCGAGGAGGGCAGGGAGATGCCGGGCCGGGTGGACGCCACCACGGGCAGGATCGACCGCCACGGCGCGGACGACGTCCTCGATGACCTCGGCCAGATCGTCCGCTCGATGGGCGGCACGGTCCTGCTGGTCCCGGCGGACTCCATGCCCGCCGCGTCAGGAGCGGCGGCGATCTACCGCTACTGACGCCGATCCGCCGAGCCGCCCCCGTCGCCGCTGACCTCGTCCGCGGCTACCGGACGCGGTACACGAGCGCGGTGGCGACGGCGGCGAGGCCCTCGGCCCGCCCGGTGAAGCCGAGGCCGTCCGTCGTCGTCGCGCTCACGGACACGGGCGCGCCGAGCGCCGCCGTCATGGCGTCCGTGACCTCGTCCCGGCGCGGACCGAGCCGCGGCCGCACGCCGATCACCTGCACGGCGGCGTTGCCGATCTCCCAGCCCGCCGCCCGCACGAGGCGGGCGGCCTCGCTCACCAGGGCGGCACCGGCGGCA
>RZYE01000101.1 GCA_009930425.1 Actinomycetota bacterium
GGCCCACCGTAGAGCGCCACGATCCGGCCGGTGGTGGGATCGATCGAGACGAGCCCCACCCGGTTGTTCTCCGGGCGGTCCTCGGGCAGGTTGTCCACGGCGGCGACCGCGGCGTCCTGCCGGGGTTTCTCGATCGTGGTCACCACGGAGAGGCCGGCGGTGTTCAGCTCGCCCTCCTCGATCCCCGCCTCCTCCGCGAGTTCGGTGCGCACCATGTCGAGCAGGTAACCGTTGGGACCGGCGAAGGTGTCGGCGCGAACGTACTCGATCACCTCGGGGAAGCGCTGCGCGTCCCGCTCCTCCTGGGTGATCCACTCGTCCTCCGCCATGAGGTCGAGCACACGGTTCCAGCGCTGCTCGGCGACCTCCGGCGACACGGCGGGGTCGTAGTTCGAGGGCGAGGGGATGATCCCCGCCAGCAGGGCGGACTCGGAGATGGTGAGCTCACTGGCCGGCTTGCCGAAGAAGTTCTGCGCCGCCACCTCGATGCCGTAGGCTCCGCGGCCGAAGTAGATGGTGTTCAGGTAGTTGCCGAGGATCTCCTCCTTGGTGGACTGCCGGTCGATCTTCACCGCGAGGATCGCCTCCCGGAACTTCCCGGTGTAGCTGGTGGTCGTGCCGGTGTAGTACCGCTCCACGTACTGCTGGGTGATGGTCGAGCCGCCCTGGGTGGGCAGGCCACGGAGGTTGTTCCACAGCGCCCGCGCGATGCCGCGCAGGTCGATGCCCCGGTTCTCGAAGAAGGTGCGGTCCTCGGACGCGACGACGGCGTGCCCCACGTGCGGCGGCAGCGTGGCGAAGTCCACGGACCGGCGGTCGAATTCGGCGTACGAGCCCATCAGGGTCTCGCCGTCGGCGAAGTAGACGTTCGTGGTCTCCGCCTGCGCGAAGTCGTCAGGCTCGGGGATCGCGATCGACTGGTACGCCGCGAAGAACAGCCCGGCGCCCACCGCGGCGAGCGCGAGGAACGTGCCGAGCACCACGCGCCAGCTCGGGAGCCACCGCATGACGGGGCCCTTGCCGCGGCGTGGGTAGCCCCCCTTCGCCGGACGCGTGGAGCGGCGGGCGCCGCCCGACGACGACGTGGCGTGGGCCGGCGTCGTCGACCTCAGCGACTCGCGCCGGGGTGGGGTGTTGGACGGATCTTGACGTGCCACGGGCTTTCGCTCTCCTCATGGCGCTCGAGGGCGCCAACGACTGGTCCCTGCCGGGACGCACTCCCACAAGTATGCGAGCCTGAGGGCGTCTTGGGGCGATTCATGGACGGATCTCACACCGGCACAGGGCCCTGATGGGGCCGGTGTGAGACATTTGTCCTGTCAAAGGTGGCCCACCGTCGACGGGTGGCTATGATCGAAGGGGTTACCATTTTCGGGATTCAACTGGCGATCCCACCACTCTAGGAGCATCACAATGAGCTCAATCCGCGTTGCCATCGTGGGTGTCGGCAACTGCGCCTCGTCCCTGGTGCAGGGCATTCACTACTACAAGGACGCGGACCCCACCACCACGGTCCCCGGCCTCATGCACGTGGTCTTCGGCGAGTACCACGTCCGCGACATCGACATCGTGGTCGCGCTGGACGTCGACGCCGAGAAGGTCGGCCTCGACCTCTCCGAGGCCATCGAGGCCTCCCAGAACTGCACGATCAAGTTCTGCGACGTCCCGCGCACCGGCGTGGTCGTGCAGCGCGGCGTCACGCTGGACGGCCTCGGCAAGTACTACCGGGAAATGGTGGAGGAGTCGGCGGCCGAGCCCGTCGACGTGGTCCAGACCCTCAAGGACAACGGCGTGGACGTCGTCGTCAGCTACCTGCCCGTCGGGTCGGAGCAGGCGGCCCGTTTCTACGCCCAGGCCGCGATCGACGCCGGCTGCGGCTTCGTCAACGCCCTGCCCGTGTTCATCGCCTCCACCGAGGAGTGGGCCCAGAAGTTCGAGGACGCCGGCCTGCCGATCGTCGGGGATGACATCAAGTCCCAGGTGGGCGCCACCATCACCCACCGGGTCCTGGCGCACCTGTTCGAGGAGCGCGGGGTCGAGCTGCAGCGCACGTACCAGCTCAACGTCGGCGGCAACATGGACTTCAAGAACATGCTCGAGCGGGACCGCCTGCAGTCGAAGAAGCTGTCGAAGACCCAGGCCGTCACCTCGAACATCGACATCAAGCTCGAGGACCGCAACATCCACGTCGGCCCCAGTGACTACGTCCAGTGGCTCGACGACCGGAAGTGGGCGTTCGTCCGCCTCGAGGGCAAGACCTTCGGCGACGTGCCGCTCAACCTCGAGTACAAGCTCGAGGTCTGGGACTCCCCGAACTCCGCCGGCATCATCATCGACGCCGTCCGCGCAGCGAAGATCGCCCTCGACCGCGGAATCGGCGGCCCGCTGCTGGCCGCGTCGGCGTACTTCATGAAGTCCCCGCCGGTGCAGCGCGAGGACACCTACGCCCGCGAGCAGGTGGAGGCCTTCATCCGCGGCGAGATCGAGCGCTGAACCGGTCCCCGGGTCATTCCCGGGTGCCGGGCTGGTCCCGGGAACTCCTGCCACCGGTTCGCCGGAGCGCCTCGGCGCGCCGGATGAGCCGTTCATACCGGTCGGACCGTCGCTCGGACGAGCGCGTGCTCCGGATCCGCAACTGGAGCTCGCGCTCGGCGGGCAGGGCCTCCTCGAGTTCGACCCCCCGCTCGAGCTCGGCGTTGAGCTGCGCGCCGAACAGGAGCGCGAGGTTGATCACGAACAGCCAGAGCAGGAACACGAGTACCCCGGTGAGCGCGCCGTAGTAGTAGTTGAAGTTGGGGAAGTTGACCACGAACACGCCGAGCCCCGCCGTCGCCGCTGCGCCCACCACGAAGGCCACCAGGGCCCCCGGCGTGATCAGCGAGAAGGCCCGCGGCACCACGTTCGGGCTGAAGTAGTACAGCAGCGCGATCGCGAGGAGCACGAACAGGACCAGCACCGGCCACTTCCCCACGGTCCACGCCAGCACCACCTCGGGCGGCAGCTCCAGGAAGCGGACGAACGCCTCCGCGAAGGTGCCGCTCACCACGAGCAGCACGGCCACCACGGCCAGCAGGACCACGAGCAGCGCCGTCAGCAGGTACCCGAGCAGGAGCCCGAGAAGCGCGGGCCGGCCCTCCTCCACACGGTACATCCGATTGAGGGCGCGCGTGAAGGCCTGCGTGTAGTTGGAGGCGAACCACATCGCCCCCACGAGGCCCAGGACCAGCAGCCAGCCCGCCCCCGGCCGGGAGGCGAAGTCGCTGATCGGCTGGGCGAGGATGTCGGCCACGTCGTCGTCCACGAGCTCGTGCATGAAGTCCAGCAGGGCCCGGGTGGTGGTCTCGGCCTGCCCCACCACGCCGAGGATGGACACCATCGCCAGCACGGCCGGCAGCAGCGACAGGACGGACCAGTACGTCAGCCCGGCCGCCTCGTCCACCATGTCGTCCCGCAGGAACTCGGTGAGGGTGCGCCGGAGCGCGTAGCGTCCCGTCGCCGCGTGGTGCGGCATGAGGCCACGACGGCGGAGGTAGGACGGGCGGGCGACGGCGGCCGGCGCCTCGGCGTCGTCGTGCGGCACCTCGCCCGGGCCCACGGTCATGCGGACCCCCGCTCCTCCCACCAGGCGAGGAGGCGCTCACGGGCGGCCTCCTCGCCGATCGGGCCCTCGTCCATCCGGATCTCCAGGAGGTGCTTGTAGGCCTGGCCCACCGCGGGACCCGGGGTGATCCCGAGGATCTCCATGATCTGCGACCCGTCGAGGTCGGGACGGATGGCCTTCAGTTCCTCCTGCTCGCGGAGCTCGGCGATCCGGTCCTCGAGGTCGTCGTACGCGGCGGCCAACCGCATGGCCTTGCGCTGGTTGCGCGTGGTGCAGTCGGCCCGCGTGAGCCGGTGCAGGCGTTCGAGCAGCGGCCCTGCGTCGGTGACGTAGCGCCGCACGGCCGAGTCCGTCCACGTCGCCTCACCGTAGCCGTGGAAGCGCAGGTGCAGCTCCACCAGCTTCGCCACGTCCTTCGTGGTCTGGTTGTCGAACCGCAGGGCGCGCATGCGTGCCTTCGTCATCCGCGCACCCACGAGTTCGTGGTGGTGGAAGCTGACGGTGCCACCCGGCTCGAAGCGCCGCGTGGCGGGCTTCCCGATGTCGTGCATGAGGGCCGCGAAGCGGAGCACGAAGTCCGGCCCGGGCACCGGGCCGTCCGGGCCCGTCTCCAGCGCGATCGCCTGGTCGAGCACGGTCAGGGTGTGCTCGTAGACGTCCTTGTGACGGCGGTGCTCGTCCACGGTCTCCTGGAGCATGGAGAGCTCCGGCAGCACCACGTCCGCCACACCGGTGTAGACCATCAGCTCGATGCCACGCCGCGGCCACAGCGAGGTCACCAGGCGCTCCAGCTCGGCCCGGACGCGTTCGACCGAGACGATGGCGAGCCGGGAGGACATCGCGGTCATGGCGGCCATGACGTCCGGGGCCACCTCGAACCCCAGTTGTGCCGTGAACCGGGCGGCACGCATGATCCGCAGCGGGTCGTCGTCGAAGGACTGCTCGGCGGTGGCCGGCGTGGTCAGCAGCTGGCCCGCCAGGTCGTCCATCCCGCCGGTCGGGTCGACGAACGCGAGGTCGGGCAGCCGCACCGCCATGGCGTTGACGGTGAAGTCCCGGCGGGTCAGGTCGCCCTCGAGGGTGGTGCCGTACTCCACCTGCGGCTTGCGCGAGTGCATGTGGTAGGCCTCGGACCGGTAGGTCGTCACCTCGACGATCGTGTCCCCCTTCCGGGCCCCGATCGTGCCGAAGTCCCGCCCGACGTCCCACTGGTGGTCCGCCCAGCCGGCCAGGATCCGCTCGGTCTCGTCGGGGTGCGCGGAGGTGGCGAAGTCCAGGTCGTTGGACTGCACCCCCAGGAACGCGTCCCGCACCGGACCGCCCACGAGGGCGATCTCGTGCCCCGCGTCGGCGAAGCGGCGTCCGAGCTCGGTGATGTCGATGGGGAGGTTGGTGAGCACGTGCAGCGCGATCCGGCGCAGCTGCTCGACCGAGGGCGTTGACACCCCCCTAGGTTCTCACGTCGCCACGGCACGCCCGGTCCCGTTCCGCCCGGCACGCATGGTCCCGTTCCGCCCCGGAACGGCCGGGTCCCTTCCCGCGCCGGGGAGGTCCGTTCGCGGCCCGGCCCCTCGCCCGGCCTGTGACGGTTGACTACAGTAGGTGTATGTCTGCAGTCCCCACCCCGCGCCGGCGCCTTCCGAGGCCGCCGCGCCGGCACCTGCAGACGGTGCGCTCCCACCTCCCCGTGGCGGACGAGACCTCGGCCGGGGGCCTGATCGTCGACGTCGTCGACGGGCGCGCCTACACCGCCGTCATCGCCCGCCGGAACCGTGCCGGCCGCCTCGAGTGGTGCCTCCCCAAGGGCCACCTGGAGGGGACGGAGACGCCACAGCAGGCCGCGGTGCGCGAGATCTTCGAGGAGACCGGCATCGAGGGCCGTATCCTGCGCCACCTCGCCACCATCGACTACTGGTTCGCGGGCACGGACCGCCGCGTCCACAAGGTGGTGTACCACTACCTGCTCGAGGCGATGGGCGGGGAGCTCACCACCCTCAACGATCCCGATCGCGAGGCGGAGGACGTCGCCTGGGTGAACCTGTCCGAGGTGGCCTCCCGCCTCGCCTACCCCAATGAGAGGCACGTCGTCGCCACCGCCAGGGACATCCTGACCGGCCGCCAATGATGACGCTCCTGCGGTGCTGGCAGTCGCTGCTGGTGGCGGTCCTCCTCCTGGCAGCCGCTCCCCTCATCGCAGGTCCCGCGCACGCAGGTCCCACGCACGCAGCTCCCACGGACGCGGCCGCCGCGCAGGCCGAGACCGCGCCGGGCGAGGTCAGGGAGGACGGCGTGCTCGACGCCGAGGTCCTCGCCCTCGAGCCCGTGGTGCTCGTCGCCGGCTCCGAGCTCACCCTGCGCGTCCAGGTGACCAACCGCACCGACGCCGTGGTCGAGGGAGGCACCCTCCGGCTGCTCGCCCAGGAGTGGACGCCCAACACCCGCAGCTCGCTGACGCGCTGGCTGGACGAGGAGCGCTACATGGCCACCCTCCTCCTGCACACGAGCGACCTGCCCACCCTCGCACCGGGCGCCAGCCACCTGTCCACCATCACCGTCGACGCCGCGGCGTTCCGCTTCAACACCTGGGGCCCGCGGGGGATCGAGGCGTTCGCGAGCGCCCCGCCGAACGACGACGGCGTCCGGCCGCCCGCCGATCGCGAACGCACGTGGGTGCTCTGGTGGAACGAGCCCGCCGTCACGCCGGTGGGGATCGGCTTCCTCTCCCCCGTCCTGCCGACGGCGGCGGAGGTCGCCGACCCCTCCTCCGCCTCCACCCGGGTCCGTGGCCTCCTCAACCAGGCCACGATCCCGGGAGTCACCCCGGTCGTGGACCCATCCCTCCTCGACGGCGCCCTGGCCACCGCGGCGGCGGACGGGGCCTGGACCGTGCCCTGGGGGAACGCGGACGCCGCAGCCCTCCTCGCCGCCGGGCGCTCCGACGTCCTCACCGAGATGCGGGCCCTGTCGGCCGCGGCGCTCCCCGGGGCGTCCGGCACGGTCGACTGGCCGGCCATCCCCGACCTCGCCACGCTCGCCGGCACGGGGGGCGACGTGGTCGTGATCCACGACGACCTCGCCCCGGCGGCGGAGGCGCGCTCCTACACCCCGCACGCCGTCGGGACGCTCGGCGACCGGACCGCCGTCGTGCTCGACACGGCGCTGGGCGACGCGCTCACCGGGTCGGCCACCGTGGACGGGAACGCGTTCGGGCTCGGGGACGTCCAGCGGCGGCAGTACCTGGCGGCAGCCACGGCGGTGCTGGTCCGCGAACGGCCGGGCGAGGCGCGCGCGGTGTTCGCCGCCCT
>RZYE01000511.1 GCA_009930425.1 Actinomycetota bacterium
GCCCGGCAGGACGCACGGCCGCTGGCGAAGGCCCTCAGGTCACGGCCCACGGACCGGATCTCCCCGGACTCCCAGTTCGCGAACTTCGTGCGCAACCACGACGAGCTCACCCTCGACAAGCTCAGCGACTCCGAGCGGCAGGAGGTGTTCGACGCCTTCGGGCCCGAGCCGGAGATGCAGCAGTTCGACCGCGGCCTGCGCCGGCGGCTGCCGCCGATGCTGGACGGCGACCCGCGCCGGATCAGGATGGTGTACTCCCTGCTGTTCGCCCTGCCCGGCACTCCGGTCCTGTTCTACGGGGAGGAGATCGGGATGGGGGAGAACCTCTCGATCCCCGGGCGCATGGCCGTGCGGACCCCCATGCAATGGGCCAACGACCCGACCGGGGGCTTCTCGACGGCGGACCCGAAGGACCTCGTCCAACCACTCCCGGACGGGCCGTACGGTCCCGAGCACGTCAACGTCGCGGACTCCCGCCACGATCCGGGCTCGCTCCTCAACCACATCTCGACGATGGCGCGCCGCTACCGCGAGTGCCCGGAGCTCGGCTGGGGAGGGTTCACGGTCCTGCAGCAGCCGCACCACGCGGTGCTCGCCCACCGGACCACGTGGGACTCCGCGTCGATGATCCTGCTGCACAACTTCGGGCCGGACGCCGTGACGGTCCCCCTCACGCTGGACGAGGAGGAGGGCACGCTGCTCGTGGACCTCCTCCAGGCCGGGGACTGCGAGGTGGGGCCGGACGGGGCCGTCGACCTGGCGCTCGAGGGCTACGGCTACCGCTGGCTGCGGGTCCAGCACCCGGGCGAGCGGCGCCTGGTCTGATCACGCCGTCGGGCTGTCCTCGCCCGCCAGCCCGACGGCGGTGCCGTCGTCCGGCACGAGCCGCAGTCGTGGCCGGGGCCGGGGTGCGCCCTGGGTCACGGCGTCGTCGCTCGTCCACTCCGCGGCGAGGCCGAGGAGGTCCCCGGTCCGTTCGTTGACGGCACTGCGCCGCGCCTGCGTGAGCGGGTAGGACGGGAGGGGCGCCGCGGCACCCGGACCGGCGAGCGCGGCGTACGGCGTCGCCCCGGGGGAGGGCTCCGCGTACCCGTCGGAGAACTGGTCCAGCCACCCGGTGAGGCCGGCGGCGGAGGTCCGGAACCGGATCCAGCGATGGTTGTCCCACCCGGGCGCTGGAACCTCGCCGGGCGCGTCTCCCGCGAACCTGTCGGCGAGCCGCTCCGCGGCGCCACGGCCGCGCTCCGCGAGGCCGGCCACCACCTCCGGTGGCATGGCGAGGTTCATGCCCCCCTCGTTCGCGTCATGCCAGATCGTGACCACGCGGTCCCGGTAGCCGGGCATCGTGAGCTGTGCGGCGTCCACCCAGCCGCGGGCGGTCTCCACGACCTGGAGGAGGAAGGCGGC
>RZYE01000512.1 GCA_009930425.1 Actinomycetota bacterium
CTGGCGGAGGTAGTGGGCGATGGACTTGGACTCCACCACCACCATCGTGCCGATCTTCTCGATCACGGGGCTGTGGGCGCGGGTGCGGTCGAACTCGAACTCCAGGATGCGGCGCCCGTCCGCGGTGATGCCGATCATGCGGAAGCTGTTGGACTTCCCCACGCCCGGGAGGTTCAGCATGTTCCGGTCAGTGGCGAGGAACGGGATCTCGTCCGCCTGCCGCAGCGCGTCGATCCGCTCGATGATGGTCTGGGCGTTCGGGATGAAGCGGCGCAGCGTGCTGTGGTACCGCAGGTCCACGCGCCCGATCGACTTCTCCTCCACCTGCTCCTGCACCGAGCGTGCGTTGGGCGTGAACACCTCGCGGTTCTCCAGGTAGCCCTTGGTGGTGAAGGTGTAGTACGGCAGGACGCCGATGTCCCCCAGCACCTTGCGGAGCTTCGCGGTGTGGCCACGCCGGGAGGCCGCCACGGTGAAGACCTCCTGGTTGGTGACGGCCCAGCCGGCATCGAGGAGGCGGCGTACCGCCCGCGCGGTGTACGGCGTCACCTCCATGGCGCTGGAGATGTGCGTCTGCACCACGCACTGGACGATCCCCACCTCGTGCGCCTCGAGCCGGAACTCCTGCAGCAGGTCCACGAGTTCCTTGGTGACGCGCTGCGGCAGGTACACCGGCAGCTTGGTCCCGAGGCGCACGCGGTGCATCTCGGCGAAGCGCTCCCCGGGGGGCCGGGAGGCGTTGTCCGCGCGCTTCGCCCGCGCCATCTCCAGCACTGCCCACAGGATCCGCCGGAGCGAGGGCACGGAACTCATGAAAGAGTCGCCGCCGGTGATCAGGATGTCCTCGAGGGTGGGATCGTTCCGGAAGTACTCCATCGAGTCCACGAGCCGCTGCGGCCAGGACCTGTCGGGCCGGAGCCTGTCGAGGTCGAAGTTGAAGCGCCCGCGCTGGAAGTCGTACATGCGCTGGCAGTAGGAGCACAGGCCGCCGCACGCGCGCCCCATGGTGTCGGGGATGAAGATCGCCACCTCGGGGTACCGGCGGTGGATGTTGTGCGAGGGCAGGACCCACCCGGCTGCGTTCGGGTGGCCGGGCTCGACGAGGTCCTCCTTCTCCCACGCCACGATGGACCCGAACTCCTCCACGAGGTCCTCGCTGTAGAAGAGGTAGCTGCGGATCGGCTCGTCGGACCGCGGGTGCTCCTGCTCGGCCACCGGCCGGACGTCCACGAGGGACAGGAAGTAGGGCGTGGCGAACACGGGGATGCCCTTCGCCTCCGCGGCGTGCATCACGCGCATCGTCTCGTCGTCGACGGCGCCGCCCAGGTAGCGGGCCACCTCGTCGGTCGTGCGGGCCGCGTATCGCAGGTGGAACCGGTCCTCGAGCCACCACTCCTGGACCCG